>NZ_DASXVH010000070.1:0-14993 GCF_036504375.1 Novimethylophilus sp. | reverse complement strand
GATGGCGTAGCCTGGACGCAGGATATGCGCATTTTCCAGCCCACGGATGCTGCGGACTAAATTGAGTTGCACGTCGAACGGCAGACTGGTGGAAATGCCGTTGGGGTAGATTTCATTGGTAGTCAGCCCCTCGGGCTCGAGGAATACCTGATGCGAATCCTTGCCCGCGAAACGCGTGATCTTGTCTTCGACGGAAGGGCAGTAGCGCGGCCCTACGCCCTCGATCACGCCGGTATACATCGGCGAACGATCCAAGCCGCTGCGGATGATGTCATGGGTGCGCTCGTTGGTATGCGCGATCCAGCACGGCATCTGCCGCGGGTGCTGCCCGGGATGCCCAAGGAAGGAAAACACCGGCACCGGGTCGTCGCCCGGCTGCTCTTCGAGCACGGAGTAATCGATGGTACGGCCATCGATGCGCGGCGGGGTACCGGTCTTGAGCCGCCCCGCGGGCAGGTTCAACTCGCGCAGCCGCGCAGCCAGGGAAATGGCCGGCGGATCGCCGGCGCGGCCGGCGCGATAATTCTCCAACCCCACATGCACCAAGCCGTTGAGAAAAGTCCCGGCGGTTAGCACCACCGCCTTGGCATGAAACTTCAAGCCGATCTGCGTCACCACGCCGGCGATGCGCCCGCCGTCGAGAATCACGTCGTCCACCGCCTGCTGGAACAGCCACAAATTGGGCTGGTTTTCAAGCCGGTGGCGGATCGCCGCTTTGTACAGGATACGGTCGGCCTGCGCCCGCGTCGCACGCACCGCCGGGCCCTTGGAGGAATTCAAAATACGAAACTGGATGCCGCCTTCGTCGGTCGCCGCCGCCATCGCGCCGCCCAGCGCATCGACCTCCTTGACCAGGTGACCCTTGCCGATGCCGCCGATGGACGGATTGCACGACATCTGCCCCAAGGTCTCGATGTTATGCGTCAGCAGCAGCGTCTTGCGCCCCATGCGGGCAGCCGCGAGCGCAGCCTCGGTCCCGGCATGACCACCGCCAACCACAATAACGTCAAATATTTCAGGAAATTGCATCATGTGCGCAAGTCATCCAGATACTGCGGAAAAGGCGCCCATGATACTGCAAAGGGGGTGGGGTTGTCAGGCAAATTAGGGATGTTTCACGTGGAACAAGTTGGCTGGTGTGCCTTACAAGAATCCATTTTGAGCCTAACTCGGCTCGCCAATCCAAACCAATCTGGCTCCACTGCTTGGGAAAGCACCACTCACATGAGGCTAGCGGCCACCGTCAGCAATAGCGGCCTACTTGCGGTACTCAGCGAAGAAGCTGTCATCGATGTCATAAGTTGTCACTGGGCGCAATCCAAGGTCGAGTTTGGCAAAGAGCTCAATCAGTTTCTCTCCATCTACTAATTCGATTGGAGGTGCCCCATCTCGGGAGGACTCGCGCCGAGCTTCTGAGGTGAACGATCCTGTAGTTAGAATCAAGCCCTTATCTGCACGCCCCTGCATGGCTCCCCTAAAGTCACGCACTTGACTTGGTGTCACCGAACCTACATATCGCTTGCACTGAAACAGGACACGAAAACTCACGAAGGCATTCAGCGACAATATGCCATGACCATCGATGCCTCCGTCGCCGCTCTTCCCGGTCACAATCACCTGCTCGAATCCCGCCTCGCGAAGGAGCCGTTGACAGAGGCGTTCGAAGCCAGCTGGTGGAAGTGCTTGCAGTATCTCTAGAAGCCGAGACCGATAGTCACCGCCCTCTTGCTCTGGGGCCAATTCTTCAGATGAAACGGTCGCGCTAGTTTCTGGTTGTGCAGGCTCGCGAGCGGGGGCTGGCCTTGTGGTGATTTCCTGCTCCTCCCGAACCGGCATTGGGCCAGCCACTTTTGGGTTCCTCGAGTGTTCTTGAACTTCGTCAACAAGCGCTTTGATGGCAGCTTCGTCGAGTTGTCCAATTTTTGCACCCTTTTCTGTAAGCTTCCACACACCATGGCGGGAACGATCGATGAAACCTGCTTCAGCAAGATAGAACCGTGCCCAATGGACCTGATTGGGAAAGCGCTGCCCGCCTGCCGGATTGATTTGATCTAACACTTCGTCGGCAACGCGTTCATTGCTCCCGACTAGCTCTACAACTTCGCGAGGGCGCGCTGATCCCCCAAGCTCACTCAGAGCTTTGAGCACAGGATTAATCCATCGGGAAAATTCAGAACCAAGCATCACCGATTCCTAGTGAAGCCAGCCCACGTGCCGCATAAATGGGGGCTAACGAAATTTGATGTAGCCTACTACTGGCATAAGCCATTGGCAATCATATTGTTCCACGTGAAACAATCACTTGCCGATACAAAAGCGACTGAAAATCTCGCCTAACAAATCATCGGACGTAAATTCTCCGGTAATTTCGTTGAGCGATTCCTGCGCCAGGCGCAGCTCCTCAGCCAGCAGTTCCGGCTGCTTGAGGTTGTCGGCAGCGCGTTGCAGACATTCCCTGACTTGAGCCAGCGCGCGCAGGTGGCGTTCCCTTGCCATGTAGACACCTTCGCCGCCCGCCTGCCAGCCGGCGAGCTGAAGCAGATGGCTACGCAGCAGGTCGATGCCGGTTCCGGTTTTAGCGGAGAGATGGATATGGGTCTCGCCTGCCTGCTCGACAATTTGAGGCTGCGATTGGGTGAGGTCGATTTTGTTGTGCACCCACACTTGCTGGGAAACCGTCGCCAGGCGGGCCAGAATCGATTTTTCGGTTGCCGTGACACCGTGGGCTGCGTCGACGAGAATTAGCGCGATCTGCGCGTTTTCTGTGGCTCGCCAGGTGCGGGCGATGCCTTGCTGTTCGACTTCGTCGGCGGTTTCTCTTAAGCCGGCGGTGTCGATGATGTGCAGCGGCACGCCTTCGATATGGATTTCGCTCTTGATGGTGTCGCGCGTGGTGCCGGCGATCGGGGTGACAATGGCAACCTCTTCGCCGGCGAGCTGGTTCATGAGGCTGGATTTGCCGACGTTGGGCTGGCCGATGAGGACGATGTGTATACCTTCGCGCAGCAAATTCCCCTGTCTTGCGCTGGAGAATACGGCCTCGAGCTCGCCGGCGACCGTCGCGAGTTTTTCTGCGACGCCGCCCTCGGCAATGAAATCGATGTCCTCCTCGGGAAAATCCAGGCAGGCCTCGACGTACATGCGCAAGTTGATGAGCTTGTCGCGCAGTGCGTGAATATGCCCGGAGAACTCGCCGCAAAGCGAACGCATCGCGCTCTGCGCGGCCTGCGCGGTAGAGGCCTCGATGAGGTCGGCCACGGCTTCGGCCTGGGCCAGGTCGAGCTTGTCGTTGAGGTAGGCGCGGCGCGTGAATTCGCCCGGTTCGGCGAGGCGTGCGCCCAGGTCCAGGCAGCGCTGCAGCAAGCGCTGCATGACAGCGGTGCCGCCGTGGCCCTGCAATTCGAGCACGTCTTCGCCGGTGTAGGAATGCGGGGAGGGGAAGTGGACCGCGATGCCGCGGTCGATGACAGAACCGTCGGCATCAATAAAATCAAGATACGCGGCATGGCGCGGGGCAGGGCATGTGCCCAGAATCGCCCGCGCCAGTTCAGCCAGATCGGGCCCGGAGACCCGCACCACGCCAATGCCGCCGCGGCCGGGTGCGGTGGCGATGGCGGCGATTACATCAGGCTTTTTTGCCGGCACCTTCGATGGAGCGGTTGATCGCCCATTGCTGCGCGATGGACAGGATGTTGTTCACCAGCCAGTACAGCACCAGGCCCGCCGGGAAGAAGAAGAAGAACACGCTGAACGCTACCGGCATGATCTTCATCACCTTGGCCTGGATCGGGTCCGGCGGCGGCGGGTTGAGGCTGCTCTGGATCAGCATGGTCGCGCCCATGAGGATCGGCAGCACATAGTAGGGGTCGGTCGCCGACAGATCCTGTATCCACAATATGAACGGCGCGTGGCGCATCTCGACGCTGCCCAGCAGCACCCAGTACAGCGCGATGAACACCGGTATCTGCACGACGATCGGCAGACAGCCGCCCATCGGGTTGATTTTTTCGGTCTTGTACAACTCCATCATCGCCTGGTGCAGCTTCTCGCGGTCGTCGCCGTAGCGTTCCTTGATCTGCTGCAGGCGCGGCGCCACCTTGCGCATGTGCGCCATGGACTTGTAGCTGGCGGCCGACAGCGGGAAGAACAGCAGCTTGAGCAGCACCGTGAGCAGGATGATCGCCGCGCCCCAGTTGTGCACGAGCTTCTGGATCATCGTCAGCACCCAGAACAGCGGCGAGGCAATCACGGTTAGCCAGCCGTAATCGACCGTGTATTCGAGGCCGGGCGCCGCCTCCTTAAGGTGCTTCTGTTCCTGCGGACCGGCATACAGGCGGGCGCTTACGCTGCCGGAAGCGCCTGGCGCGATCGCGCCCACGGGCGTGACGGCACCCGCCGAATACAGGTTGCCGCCCAAGTCCTTGGTGTAGTACTCGCGGCCCGCACCGGATTTGGGGATCCAGGCACTGGCGAAATAGTGCTGCACCATGCCGATCCAGCCGTCGCTGGCGTTCTTCGACAGGTTGCTCTTTTTCATATCGTCGAACTTGAGCTTTTTATACTTGTCGGCTTCGGTATAAAAAGCCGCACCCGAGAACGTCGGCATCATCGCCGAACCCTTGCTGGACTCGCTGTCGTGCACCAGCTGGAAGTAAGCCGAAGGCTCAAGCGGCGCCGCGCTGCCGTTATGGATGTCATAGCGCAGGTCGACCACGTAGCTGCCGCGGTGGAAGGTGTAGACCTTGTCCACCTGCAGGCCGGCGTCGTTCCTCCAGGACAGGCGCACTTCGAGCTTGTCGCTGCCGCTGGCCAACTCATAATTGTTGGCTTGTGCGGTAAATGCGCTCTTGTGGGTGGGTAAGTCCGCGCCGATCAGCCCCGATTGGGCAACATACAGACGAGACTGGCTACGGTCATCGAACAATACGAAATTCTTGTTCTTATCTTCGGTAGCTTTGTGATGCAGCAATTCAAGATGGCGCAAATCGCCACCCTGGGTATCGATATCCGCTTCGACCATATCGGTCTTTACATGGATTTTCTGGCCGGCAGGCAGGGAAAATGCCTCAGCGACAGGGGCAGCAACGTTAGCCTGATTAGCCTTGACGGTTCCCGCCGGGACATCCTGAACCCGAGCTTGCTGGGTTTGTGCAGCCGGCTGCGGCGCATGCTGCCGCTCCCAATTATCCCACAGCAACAAAATGGAAAAGGAAAAGACCAGAAACAGGATCAGACGTTGAGTGTCCATAGATTCTCTAAATTGTTACGGTATGGGATCGTACCCGCCAGCATGCCATGGATGACATCGTAGCACGCGACGAAGCGTTAGCCAGCCACCTCGCAAGGCTCCATATTTGCCCAGCGCTTCAATAGCATAGCGCGAACAGCTGGGGGAAAAACGGCAATTGTTGCCCAGCAGCGGACTCAGCAACAACCTGTAAGCCTTAACCAGCCAGATCAGCAGACGCGCCATCTGTTTTATCCTGCGTTTTACCAGTCATTTTTTGCAGCCTGTTCAGCAATCGCTGCAGCTCTTCCCGAACCAGACCGGATTCGGCGCGCCCAAAAGACTTCTGCACCCTGACCACCAGATCCAGCCCGTCCAATGTCTCGCGATTCAGCCGGAACCATTCACGCAAAACGCGCCGCATGTAGTTTCTCGCTACGGCGCGGCGCGCGGTTTTCTTGCCTACGACAATACCCAGTCTGGGATGGCCCAAGCTGTTGGGCTGGTAATGCAGGGCCAGGCAATCCCCGAAAATACGCCGCCGGAAACTAAAAACGGATGAAAACTCATCCGTTTTTTTTAGTTTATATCGGCTGGGGAAGCCGTAGCCAACCACGCTTCGCCGAACTTATACTGCGAGGCGGGCGCGGCCCTTGGCGCGGCGCGCATTGATGACGGCACGGCCACCTTTGGTCTTCATACGCACCAGAAAACCATGGGTGCGGGCGCGGCGAACCTTGGAAGGTTGGTAAGTACGTTTCATCGCGAACCTCTTTCGAATAACTTAAAACTTAAAAGGGCGTAATTAAACCCCGCAATCGCCTTGCTTGTCAATCGAATTATCTTTCGTCGGCTGTGGATAACTCACCCTAAAAAGACTAAAATCATCGGTCCAAGAAAATCAGGTGTTTAATTAAATCCCGTCCTCTATGGAAAACTTCTGGTTTGCCTGTCTCGGCCGTTTTGAGCGTGAACTGTCAGCAATGCAGTTCAACACGCTGATCAAGCCGCTGAAGCTTGACGACAACAATGACTGTCTGCGTATTGTGGCCCCCAACCGCTATGTGATGCAATCAATCAAGGAAAAGTTCCTGGATCGTATTCATCAACTGGGCCAGGATTTTTTTTCGCGGCCCATCCTGGTGGAGCTGGTTCTGGGCGATTCCGAAGCCGAAGCGGGCATCCCTACAGCGCCCGTCGTCGAAATAGCCCCTCCGGCATCGGCAACCGCAAAAAAAACCAAACTCGCAATCACCGGCAAAAGCGATCACAGCGGCCTGAATTGCTCCCTGACCTTCGATAATTTCGTGACTGGCAAAGCCAACCAACTAGCGCGCGCCGCGGCATTGCAAGTGGCAGAAAATCCGGGCGGTGCATACAACCCATTATTCGTCTATGGTGGCGTAGGGTTGGGTAAAACCCATATGATTCAGGCGATCGGCAATCATCTGCGCGAACAGCATCCCGATGCCAGAATCGGCTATCTGCACGCGGAAAAGTATGTGTCCGATGTCGTCAAAGCCTACCAACACAAGGCCTTCGACGAATTCAAGAAACGCTATCACTCGCTGGATCTGTTGCTGATCGACGATATCCAGTTTTTTGCCGGTAAGGGCCGCACTCAGGAAGAGTTTTTTTATGCTTTCGAATCCTTGATCGGGGCTAACAAGCAGATCGTCATCACCTGCGATACCTTGCCCAAGGAAATCAGCGGTATCGAAGACCGGCTGAAAACCCGCTTCAGCTGGGGGTTGACCGTGGTGGTGGAACCGCCGGAACTGGAAATGCGTGTAGCCATCCTGATCGAGAAAGCGCACGCCGCCAAAGTTAAATTGGAAGAAGACGTCGCTTTTCTGATCGCCAAGCACATCCGTTCCAGCGTGCGCGATCTGGAAGGTGCGCTTAATCGTGTGATGGCAATGGCCAATTTTACCGGCAAGCCCATCGATACGACTTTGGTCAAGGAGGCACTCAAGGATATTATCGGTCGCGTACAGTCCATAACGATAGAGAATATTCAGAAAACTGTTGCGGACTATTACAAGATCAAAGTGGCAGAGATGTACTCCCAAAAGCGCTCGCGTAATATTGCGCGGCCTCGCCAGGTCGCCATGGCGTTGGCGAGAGATTTGACCAATAGCAGTTTTCCCGAGATTGGCGAAGCTTTTGGCGGACGCGACCACACTACCGTGATGCATGCCTGCAAAAAAATTGATAGCTTGAAAACAACAGAACCCGCGCTAGCAAAAGAGTTCAATGTGTTGTTGCAAGTATTGCGTGGGGACTGAGCAAGCCGTGCATATTGCTGTGGACGGACTGGGGATAAATTTATGATTCTGAAATTCAGAAAAATCTGTGCAGAATCAATTCACAGCTTATAGAGAGCTTCATCACCGTGTTAATGGTATTGAAGCATTTTGATTTAAAATAAAAAATTAACTTATCTACAGGTTTGCTGCCGCCTTATTATCTGTTATCAAGGTGTATATATGAAGATCAATATCAATCGTGACACCCTGCTTAAGCCGCTTTCTGCCGTCAATGGAATTGTCGAAAGACGTCATACGCTGCCTATTCTTTCCAATCTGTTACTGGAAGGAGTCAATGGAACTGTTTCATTGACTGCGACCGATCTTGAAATGCAAATTTCAATGTCGGTAGAAAATGCTGCGACTGAACCGTTCGCGACTACGGTATCCGCCAAAAAGTTACTGGATATCTGTCGCTCTTTGCCGGAAGGTAGCGAGATCAAACTGGCAGATCAAGACTCACGATTACAAGTAAGCACGGGACGCAGCAAATTCAACCTGCAGACTTTGCCGGCATCGGATTATCCGACGATGACGCGCACACCGAATACCCAGCTTACGTTGCGCATGGCACAAAAGGCTTTTCGCCAATTGCTGCGCCAAGTCGAGTTTTCAATGGCCCAACAGGACATTCGCTACTATCTTAATGGCCTGCTCCTGGAAGTAAACGGCGAGCGGTTGCATGTCGTTGGCACTGACGGGCACCGCTTGAGTTATATCTGCGCCGATCTGGAACAGAGCTTCGATAAGCAGGAAATCATCCTCCCGCGTAAAACGGTGACCGAACTTATCAAATTATTGGATGACACCGACGATGAGATCGTCATTGAAATTTCCTCCAGTCAGGCCAACTTTACCTTTTCCAATATCCGGTTGATTTCCAAAGTGATCGACGGCAAGTTTCCGGACTATAATCGTGTGATTCCTGTCGGCCATCAGAATAAATTCGAAATTAACCGCCTTACAGTGCTGCAGGCAATGCAACGCGCTTCCATTCTTTCCAATGAAAAATATCGCGGCATTCGTATGGTGCTGGGAGCCAACAGCTTACGTCTGGTCAGCAGCAACAGCGAACAGGAAGAAGCCGAAGAAGAACTTGAAATCAGCTATGCTGGTGATCCGCTGGATGTCGGCTTTAATGTGACCTACCTGATAGACGTACTCAACAACGTTCAAAACGAGACTGTCGAATTCTCGTTTGCGGATGCCAATAGCAGTTGCCTGGTAACAATACCGGACAACAGTAACTATCGCTACGTTGTCATGCCGATGCGAATTTAGTAAATTCAATAAGATAAAGAGATTTAAACCCTATTGTTTCACGTGAAACCAGACCATGACTGATTACGATTCCTCAAGCATTAAAATCCTCAAAGGCCTGGATGCCGTACGCAAGCGCCCCGGCATGTACATCGGTGACACTTCCGATGGCAGCGGTCTGCATCACATGGTCTTCGAGGTAGTCGACAACGCTATCGATGAAGCGTTGGCAGGACATTGCGACAACATCAAGGTCATTATTCATCCCGACAACTCCATCAGCGTTGCCGATAATGGCCGCGGCATACCGACAGATATCAAGGAAGATGACGAACTCAAGCGTTCCGCAGCGGAAATCGTGATGACCGAACTACACGCCGGTGGCAAGTTCGACCAGAACTCTTACAAGGTTTCCGGCGGCTTGCATGGCGTGGGCGTGTCTGTCGTCAACGCACTTTCCGACTGGCTGCGTCTGCGTATCTGCCGCGGCGGCAAGGTTTACCAGATGGAGTTTCACCGCGGAGAGCGCGTATTGCCGCTGGCTGAAACCGGCACTACCGAACGGCGTGGCACCGAAGTGCATTTTATGGCTTCGACCGAAACCTTTAGCAATATCGAATTTCATTATGAGATTCTCGCCAAGCGCCTGCGCGAACTGTCGTTCCTGAACAACGGCGTAAAAATCGAACTCATAGACCAGCGCAACGGCAAGAGCGACAATTTTGCCTACGCTGGCGGCGTGCGCGGCTTCGTCGAATACATGAACCGCAGCAAAACCGTGCTGCATCCCAAGGTGTTCCACGCGGTAGGCGAGAAAGAGGGGATGACGGTTGAGGTATCGATGCAGTGGAACGATTCCTATGCCGAAACCGTGCAATGCTTTACCAACAACATCCCGCAGCGCGACGGCGGCAGTCACCTGACGGGCTTGCGCACGGCGATGACGCGCACGCTCAATAACTACATTGAGCAGAACGAGTTGGCCAAAAAGGCCAAGGTCGACACCAGCGGCGACGACATGCGTGAAGGCCTGACCTGCGTTCTTTCGGTCAAGGTACCAGAACCAAAATTCTCATCGCAGACCAAAGACAAGCTGGTTTCCAGCGAGGTCCAGCCCGTGGTGCAGGAAGTGGTCACGCAAAAACTCTCCGAGTTTTTGCTGGAAAACCCGATAGATGCCAAGATCATCTGTTCCAAGATTATCGATGCCGCCCGCGCCCGCGAGGCTGCCCGCAAGGCAAGGGAAATGACGCGGCGCAAAGGGGTAATGGACGGTCTGGGATTGCCCGGCAAGCTGGCGGACTGCCAGGAGCGCGACCCTTCCAAATGCGAACTGTACCTGGTCGAGGGTGATTCCGCCGGCGGCTCGGCCAAGCAGGGCAGGGACCGTAAATTCCAGGCCATTCTGCCGCTCAAGGGCAAGATTCTGAATGTGGAGAGAGCACGTTTCGATAAACTGATCTCCTCGCAGGAAATCGCCACGCTGATCATCGCGATGGGCACCGGCATCGGCAAGGACGATTTCAACGTCGAGAAGCTGCGTTACCACCGCATTATCATCATGACCGACGCCGACGTCGACGGTGCGCACATCCGGACCTTGCTGCTGACTTTCTTCTATCGCCAGATGCCGGAACTGGTCGAGCGCGGCCACATCTACATCGCACAGCCGCCGTTGTACAAGGTCAAGCAGGGCAAGGAAGAGAAATACCTCAAGGACGACCACGAACTCAACGAGCACCTGTTGCAGTCGGCGCTCAATGGCGCAGAACTGCTGATCAGGAAGGGTGGCGATGTTTTATCCGGAGAATCGTTGCGCCTGATTGCCAAAGAGATGTTCCTTACCGAAGCGGTGATCAAACGATTGGCGCCGCTGTACGAAGAGGCAGTGCTGCGAGCGATGCTGGATATGCAGACGTTCGATCTCGGCACCGAGCAGGCAGCCCACGCCACGGCGGAATCACTGCGTAGCCAGCTGGCCGGCACCCAAAGCCAAGTCAGCATTGCCTATGACCCGGAAACCGCCAGTTATCGCCTGGAAATCAACAAGTACGTCCACGGCAATCTGCAATGCATCTCTCTCAACAGCGAGTTGCTCGCCAGCGGCGATTACCGCCAAATCAGAAAAACCGCGGATCTGCTACAGGGTTTGCTGGGCGAAGGAGCTACGGTCAAGCGCGGCGAAAAAACAAAAGCCGTGGTCACTTTTAAGGAAGCTTTGGACTGGCTGCTGGACGAAGTTCGCAGCAATCTCAACATCCAGCGGTACAAAGGTTTGGGTGAAATGAATCCGCAGCAATTGTGGGAAACCACGATGGATCCTCAGATTCGACGGCTGCTCAAGGTGCAGATCGAGGATGCAATCACCGCAGACGAAATCTTCACTACGCTGATGGGCGACCAGGTCGAACCGCGCCGGGCATTCATTGAAAATAATGCCTTGGGTGTCAATAACCTGGACGTCTAGTTGTTTGTAGGTTCTCAGAATAAGTGACAAAAATCTCACTTATGAAAAATTAAATAATAAACAATGACTTAATACAAACATACTGCCGTACGCCTTATTTTTAAGGATGTGTGTACCTAAGCCTAGGTAACACTAAAAATTTAGCCCCAAGATGCCATCACGCATTTGGGGCTTATTCTTTAAATATGATTGATTAACGGAATTCTATAGAGATAAGGATGATGAAATGGGTTGAGGTTATACTTTTGGAGAGGGAAAAAACTACATGAATTTAAATTTAACCGTATCCCAAATAACGCCATCCAAAAAATTGACTCCTTCTTTGGTACACCAAGACTAACGATTACATATTCAATTTGGACATATCCGTGTGCCTGCGAAATACCCACCCCAATAAAAATTGCTGACGGATGCCGGCGCAAGCGCTTCGAAAAATTAGTTAATCCTAGGATAAATGATGGCATCAAAAGCAGATATTGAGCACCACTATGACGTGGATAATGATTTCTTTGCACTGTTCCTGGATAAGAAATACCGTGTCTATAGTTGCGGGGTATGGAAGAGCGCCGTAGATCTAGATCGGGCACAAGAGCATAAGCTGGATAGATTGTGCCGCTATGCCAATGTGCAACAGGGTCACAACGTCATTGATATTGGTTGCGGTTGGGGTGGGCTAATGAAGCGTGTCGTGGAAAAGTATCCAGACACACATGTTCATGGATTGACGTTAAGCACGGAGCAGTTCGAATACGTTAAAAGCAATCCAGACCAGAGACTCTCGGTTGAGTTAAGCGCTTGGCAGGACTATTCGCCTCCGGAACGTAAGTTTGACTCGATTATTTCTATTGGGGCTTTTGAGCATTTCGCTTCGTTTGAAAATCACGCCGCATCTCGTCAACGTGATGTTTACAGATCATTTTTTGATTGGTGCCAAAGCATCTCAACATCTGATGCACAGATTGGACTTCAGACCATTGTCATCAACAGGGCGCCGAACTCTGTATCTGAACTGAGAGATTCAAGATACTTGCTTGACAAGGTGTTCCCGGGGTCAGCTTTGCCTTCCATAAGCGATATTCAGGCTGCAATGATCGACAAGTATGAGATTTCAGCAGTTCGTCGAATTGGATTGGATTACGCGCGCACGTTATCTGAATGGAACAGTAGACTGGTGCTCAATAAAGACAACATCGTTGAGCGCTATGGGCAGGAACTTTTTGATCACTATCGAACCTATTTTGACTCAGCTCGACGTTGTTTTGGGACCGGCTATGTCGACTTATATCAAGCGTCGTTATCTAGAGTTAAGCCGTTGAGAATATTATCAAAATAGGTATTTTTCTTTATTCGAATGACTGATAAGGGTCCAGGCTGTGTAAAAACTCCCAATGCAGAAACGTGGGCTGGCCGACCGCAAATGCTGGGCAAATCCAGTTGATATGGCGTACAGTGAACGCCTTGCTCATCCTTGAGGTGACTTCGGCGACGAAATCCTTGAAGTCGCCACAACGCACGCAATAACAAGGGCCTCAGGCCCTCATTGCCTCCATCAAGACGCCTGGGCCAAGGATTTTCATCACACGTTTAAGATTGTAGGCGAGTATATGAAGACTCATCTCGGTGCTCACCTTATCCAGTGACCTGGTCAGGAAATGCGGGGCGCCCATCCATGCCTTTAGGTGCCGAAGGGATGCTCAACGGTTTGGCGTCGGATACGCATCATCTCCGGCGCACGATCAAGTCGCTTCTGCATGGTTTCCAATGTCGCCTCACGCTCCCAGCGGCTGACCCGTCGATAATCACTGGGCGTGCATTGCGCCTTGATGGGGCACCGTGGGCAATCGGAACTCCAATAGCGACTGATGTCATGCCCGGCCTCAATGCGCGCGAATCGCCAAATCAGCCGACTGCCCGCAGGGCATTGGTACTCGTTGCTGTTGATGTCGTAGATGAATTGCTCTTTGCCGAACCGGCCATCAGCCTTGGCCCCCGATGTCATCGGCTTGGGCACAAAGGGCGTGATGCCGCCGGCTTCACAGGCCAGGATTTCATTACCGCTGAAGTAGCCGCGATCGGCAACGACATCGAGTTCCGTCATTCCCATGGCGACTTTGGCCGCGTGCCCATGTTGGCTAGCTGCGTGCGATCATGCCCTTGGTTGGTGACCTCGTGTGCCACGATCAGATGGTGCTCCGTGTCGACCGCCGTCTGAACGTTTATAGCCAACCATGCCGCTACCCCGTCCGCTGGTTGCCATGGAGCGCGCGTCGGGGTCGGTCAGAGAGATTTGTTTGTCCGGCGTGGCCTGCAATCTTTGCTCAACCTCTCGCAGTTGTTCCATTTGCTGCTTCAGCATCGCAATCGTGTCGTTCAATTGAACTGTCTTGGCTGCTGCGATCTCGGGTTCCGCCAGGTCTGCCGTATCGAGCGCCGACAGATACCGCGCAATGCTTTCTTCGATCTGTTGCCGGCGCCGCTCAATCTTGGCAACCGTGAAGTTGCGGTCGCGATTGTTGACGGCTTTGAACTTGCTGCCGTCGATGGCCACCAATGCCTCGGAGAACAGGTTTAACTGACGGCACAGGATGACGAACTGACGGCAAACATGACGGATCGCTTTGCCGTTGACCTTGCGAAAGTTGGCGATTGTCTTGAAGTCTGGCATCAGGCGACCGGTCAGCCACATCAGCTCGATGTTGCGCTGTGCTTCACGTTCCAAACGCCGGGTGGATTGAATGCGGTTGAGATAGCCGTAGATGTAGATCTTCAGAAGGACTGCGGGGTGATAAGAGGGCCGACCGGTTGCCGCTGGATCGACGCCTTCAAATCCCAGTTCGCCAAGGTTCAGCTCATCGACGAAGACATCAACCACTCGAACGGCGTTGTTCTCGCTGATATAGTCATCGAGTAGTTCCGGAAGCAGCGTCGCTTGAGTCCTGCATTCGCCTTGAACGAAACGTTTCATCTGGGATCCCCAAACAATGCCGTATCAACATTATATTGGGAACCACGTTTTTACACAGTCTGGGCCGATAAAGTCAGCTTCCCGGTGGAGAATTGCCTGAGCCAAACTGGCGAAATGAGTGGTAGGAGCTGCCAGCATGATGTTCTGAACAATTTCTGGCATGCTTTCGCGTGGGGTTACGCCCCGGATATCTGCCAGAGTTTGAAGAAATTAATTTTTCGTTGACATATTGTTCGCATTAGAACTATTATGGTTCGTATTAGAACTATATGACCTTGCACGGCATGTCGCGCTATCCTTTTTTACCTGCCTTACGCGAACTGGTGCGTTGTTATCAGGCCTTTGAGTCCTTCGGGGCGGGGCATATACGCACTTTGGGCGTTACACCTTCGCAATTCGATATCATTGCCACCTTGGGCAATACTCAGGGCATGACATTCAAGCGGTTGGGCGAGAAAACGCTGATAACCAAGGGAACCCTGACTGGCGTGGTAGATCGGCTTGAGGCGAAAAAAATCGTGCAGCGCATCGCTTCGCCCACCGATGGCAGAAGCCAGATTGTGCAATTGACTCCTATGGGCGAAGCGTTGTTCGCCCAAATTTTCCCCAAGCATCTCGACCACGTTGGAAAAGCGCTCGCCGATGTACATCCGGACGAATTACAGCAAATCCAGTCGCAGCTGCAGAAACTGAGAAGCGTATTGAAGCGCACGCAGTCATGAACACACCAGCACGCTATTCCGGTATTGCAATCGCACTGCACTG
>NZ_DASXVH010000069.1:0-12479 GCF_036504375.1 Novimethylophilus sp. | reverse complement strand
CGACTTCCTGCGCGACCCCACCAAGTTCCAGAAGCTGGGCGGCCGCATTCCGCGCGGGGTGTTGATGGTGGGCAACCCCGGCACCGGCAAGACCTTGCTGGCGCGCGCGATTGCCGGCGAGGCCAAGGTGCCGTTTTTCAGTATTTCCGGCTCCGATTTCGTCGAGATGTTCGTCGGCGTCGGTGCCGCGCGCGTGCGGGACATGTTCGAGCAGGCCAAGAAAAGCGCGCCGTGCATCATCTTCATCGACGAAATCGACGCAGTCGGCCGCCAGCGCGGCGCGGGCTTGGGCGGCGGCAACGACGAGCGCGAGCAGACGCTGAACCAGCTCTTGGTGGAAATGGACGGTTTCGAGGGCAGCGTGGGCGTGATCGTCATCGCCGCCACCAACCGCCCCGACGTGCTCGACCCGGCGCTGCTGCGCCCCGGCCGCTTCGACCGCCAGGTCGTGGTGCCGCTGCCCGACATTCGCGGCCGCGAACAAATCCTGCTGGTGCATATGCGCAAGGTGCCGATCGACGCCGACGTCAAAGCCGATATCATTGCGCGCGGCACGCCGGGTTTTTCCGGTGCCGACCTTGCCAACCTGGTGAACGAGGCTGCCTTGTTCGCGGCGCGCGGCAACAAGCGCGTGGTCGACATGGAAGACTTCGAACGCGCCAAGGACAAGATCATGATGGGCACCGAACGCCGCAGCATGGTGATGAGCGAGGAAGAAAAGCGCAATACTGCTTACCATGAATCCGGTCATGCAGTCGTCGCCAAGTTGCTGCCGAAGTCCGACCCGGTGCACAAGGTCACGATCATCCCGCGCGGGCGTGCGCTGGGCTTGACGATGCAGCTGCCGGTGGAAGACCGCTATTCCTATGACCGCGTGTTCCTGATGAGCCGCATCGCCGTGCTGTTCGGCGGGCGCATCGCGGAAGAACTGTTCATGCACCAGATGACCACGGGAGCCTCCAACGACTTCGAGCGCGCGACGCAAATGGCGCGCGACATGGTGACGCGCTACGGCATGTCCGATGTGCTGGGACCGATGGTGTACGGCGAGAACGAAGGCGAAGTATTCCTGGGCCGCTCGGTCACTACCCACAAGAACATGTCGGAAGCGACGATGCAGCAAGTCGATGCAGAAATCCGCCGTATCATCGATGAGCAGTATGCATTGGCGCGCAAGATGCTGGAAGAGAATCGCGACAAGGTCGAGGCGATGGCGCATGCGTTGCTGGAATGGGAAACCATCGATGCCGAGCAGATCGACGACATCATGGCCGGCCTGCCGCCCCGTCCGCCCAAGCCCAGCCCGGTGGCGCCCGTGCCGCCTTCGGACAGCAGCGGCTCGGCCGGGGCTGCTGCCAAGCCGACCACGCGGCCGGCGCAGGAGCTATAAGTAACGTGATTGGCAAAAGCTTCGATCTTGCCAGTTACTTCTTGTCCTATGCATTTCGATTGCGGTAGTTATCAGTTGGATCTCGCCTGTCCGCGCGTGATGGGCATTGTCAATGTGACGCCGGATTCCTTTTCCGACGGCGGCCGGTACGCTTCGACGCAACTTGCGATCGAACACGGCGTCCGCCTGGTGGCTGAAGGCGCGGACATTCTCGATATCGGCGGTGAATCAACCCGCCCAGGCGCCGAACCGGTACCGCTGGACGAGGAGTTGAAGCGCGTCATTCCGGTTATCGAAGGGCTGGTCAATCTGGTCGATGTCCCCATTTCCATCGACACCTACAAACCCGAAGTCATGCGTGCCGCGATTGCTGCCGGCGCCGATCTCATTAACGATGTGCAGGCGTTGCAAGAACCCGGGGCGCTGGAAGCCGTAGCATCCAGTAATGCCGGGGTCTGCCTGATGCATATGCTGGGCACGCCGCAAACCATGCAAACCGACCCGCAATACGACGATGTCGTGGCCGAGGTGCTGGAATTCCTCAGGCTCCGTGCCGAGGCGGCCGTCGCAGCCGGCATCGCGCGTGAGCGCATCATGCTCGACCCCGGCTTTGGCTTTGCCAAACGCAGCGTGCACAATATCGCCCTGCTGCGCGAATTGCCGAAACTGTGTGCCTTGGGCTATCCGGTATTGGCCGGACTGTCGCGCAAATCCGTACTGGGCCATATTACAGGCAACAGAGTTGAAGATCGTTTGCCGCCGAGCATTGCGGCGGCGGTCGTGGCGGTGATGAAAGGCGCGGGCGTGGTGCGGGTGCACGATGTGAAAGCCACCAAGGATGCGCTGGCGGTGGTGGCGGCTATTATCGATTAGCGCGGTTTTCTCCCGCGTTCCCGGTAGTTCATAATACGAAATATGACAAGAAAATACTTTGGCACCGATGGCGTGCGCGGCAAGGTGGGCGATGCGCCGATAACGCCGGATTTTGTGATGCGGCTGGGCTATGCCGCGGGCAAGGTACTATGTGGCCTCGACCTGCATCTGGCGCGCGGAGAGCATCCTGCCGTGCTGATCGGCAAGGACACCCGCATCTCCGGGTATATGCTGGAATCCGCGCTGCAGGCCGGGCTTTCCGCCGCCGGCGTCGATGTGCTGCTGACCGGCCCGATGCCGACGCCAGCGGTCGCTTATCTCACGCGGGCCTTGCGCGCGCAGGCAGGCATCGTCATCTCCGCTTCGCACAATCCGTTCGAGGATAATGGCATCAAGTTCTTCTCTGCGGACGGCACCAAGTTGCCGGATGCCATCGAGTCGCAGATCGAAACCGAACTGGAGCGGCCGATGCTGGTGCGTTCCTCGGCGCAGCTCGGCAAGGCGCGCCGCATCAATGACGCCGCAGGGCGCTATATCGAATTCTGCAAGAGCACGTTCCCCAATGCGCTGGATTTGCGCGGCCTGAGAATCGTCGTGGATTGCGCGCACGGCGCCACTTACCACATCGCCCCGCACGTGTTTCACGAACTTGGCGCCGAGGTCATCAGTATCGGCGCGC
This sequence comes from Novimethylophilus sp., assembly GCF_036504375.1. NCBI lineage: Bacteria > Pseudomonadati > Pseudomonadota > Betaproteobacteria > Nitrosomonadales > Methylophilaceae > Novimethylophilus > Novimethylophilus sp. The sequence goes on along the minus strand of NZ_DASXVH010000069.1, from coordinate 9,537 downwards.
TGCCGGATGGACTTAACATCAATGACGGCTGTGGTTCCACCCATCCGCAGGCTTTGCGCCAGGCCGTGCTGGAGCATGCGGCCGATTTCGGTGTCGCCTTCGACGGCGATGGCGACCGCCTGCTGATGGTCGACAGCAAGGGCAATCTGCTCGATGGCGACCAGCTGCTGTATATCATCGCTGCGCATCGCCAGTGCGGGAAGCGTCTCGGCGGCGGCGTGGTGGGCACGCTGATGAGCAATCTCGGCTTTGAACACGCCCTGGACAAGCTCGGCATTCCCTTCATCCGCGCCAAGGTGGGCGACCGCTACGTACTCGAGCTGATGAACAGCAATGGCTGGCTGCTGGGGGGCGAGAATTCCGGGCATATTCTCTGCCTCGACAAGCACAGCAGCGGCGACGGCATCATCGCCGCATTGCAGGTGCTGGAAGCCATGCGCGAGAGCGGCGTGGCGTTGCATGAGTTGCTGGCCGACCTCACGCTGTATCCGCAGGTGCTGATCAACGTGCAAGTGGCGGGCCGCATCGACCTGGACGGCAACGGCGCCATCCAGGCGGCGGTGAAGGCTGCGGAAGATACCCTGGATGGCAGCGGCCGTGTATTGCTGCGCCCTTCGGGTACTGAGCCCAAGGTGCGGGTAATGGTCGAAGGCCGGCAACGCCAGCAGGTGGAGTTGCTGGCCAACCGCATTGCCGATGCGGTGCGTGCCGCCGGTTAGATTTCATCAATCCAAAACAAAACCTTAACACTGCTTAAATATTCCCGTGCGATGCTGGTCGCATGGGAAATCAAGCCAGCCATCCGATCCGGCATCGCATGGATCATTGTTTCCACCAGATAAATGCGGTCGACATTGCGTTATGCCTGAGGTTTAACCGTTCCAGCCGACGTGCATGGGTACGCTGCCTGTTTTGTATCGTCAGCCGCCTGGGTGACGGACTGTTCTGGTATGCGGTGATGCTGGGGATTTTGCTGGCGCAAGGCAGCGCAGGTGTGTTGCCCTGTTTGCACATGATGGCGGCCGGAGTCACCGGCACGCTTATATACAAGGCCATCAAAGGCCAGGCTTCACGCCCCAGGCCGTTCGAGGTGAATCAGGCCATCGCGCTTGGCTTGCCGCCGCTGGACCGCTTCAGCTTTCCGTCCGGGCATACCTTGCACGCGGTTTTGTTCACCACGGTGGCGCTTGGCTATTATCCGATGCTGGCCTGGCTGTTGCTGCCGTTCACTTTGCTGGTTGCCGCTTCCCGAGTGGTGCTGGGGCTGCATTACCCGACCGATGTGCTGGCGGGCGCGGTAATCGGCGTATTGATCGCCAGAATTTCCTTCATGTTGTGAGCCAGTTGGCCCGGTGAGAAATGCTCGATGGGAGCCGGGTGGCGTGCACGCAAGTGCGCCAGGCAGCGTTGTCTGAGTTGGGAAAGCAGGTTGCGGTCCTGAATTTTCGGATCGGCCTCCCAGACGGGTTGGGTGCCGGCGAACAGGCTGTCGATCTGGGGCAGCATGGCCTGGGTTTGCGAGATGTAATAGACAAAGTGGTCGAATACGCGCCGGTCCAGGCAACTGAAGGTAGTGTAGAGCAATTGCGGCAGGCGTACGGCGCGCAACAGACGGTCGGCCGCAGCCAGGCGGCGCAGCGCTTTGGCTGCACGTTGCCGGTTGCAGCGAAAGCGGCGGGCGAGAAATGGCGCCAGCAGGTCATGGTGTCGCTGCAGAAGCTGATGCGGCGTTCTGGACAACAGCGGCGCCAGATGCGCATCCACTGCCCATTCGCCGGCCACATGAGTCAGCAGCGTACCCTTCAGCCACATCGCCTCGTGCGCCGGTACGAAATGGTTATGCGCCACCACATCCACGAACAGGTGGCTGGCATAGCCGACAGAGATCGCGATTTCTTCATCGGTGTGCGCGCAGCGCAGCAAGTCCTGGCAGCTTTCCCATTGATGGGTGTGGTGGAATGTTGGCGACACCAGTGCCAGATCCGGCAGGCAGGCACCGGCCAGCACCAGATCGGGAAAGCGCTGCACGGCGCGGCGCAGGTTGGGGTCGAGCAGCGGCAACGTCCACACCAGCCACTGCGCGAAATAAACATGGGTCAGCAGCCCCCAGGCGTTGGCGTCCATGCTGTGCAGCAGCAGCGGCGCCAGCCAGACGAGTCTGATGAAGTGCTTGTGCATGCCGCGCAATGTGCCGTGCAAGTATGAACGGGATGTGGCAAGCTCATGATTTTATGATGACAGTGCAAGCTGCCTGTTTAGGTTGTTATACTGCCGGGCGTGTCATTTGAAGGACCATTGGATGGAAAGCCCGCATAAAGGTAAAACCGGTTTAAGACGCCTGTGGAATGCGTTGCATTATTCGCTGGAAGGCTTCAAGGCTGCTTATCAGCATGAGGATGCCTTTCGCCAGGAAGTGCGGATGGCCATTGTGTTGATACCGCTGGGCGTCTATCTGGGACAAACCGGCGTCGAGCGCGCCCTGCTGGTCGCCAGCGTGCTGCTGGTAATTGTGGTGGAATTGCTGAACTCGGCGGTGGAAGCCACGGTGGACCGCATTTCTCTGGAAAACCATCGCCTGGCCAAGCGCGCCAAAGATATAGGCAGTGCTGCCGTGCTGGCGAGCCTGATCGCGCTTGCCGCAGTGTGGGGATTGCTCTTATGGGGCCAATGAGCCGCTGACATCCTGTTGTCATGTAGTTTTTCTACTATTGCAGGATTTTAACAACCGGTAGCCGGTGATGAAAATCCTGTTCGTGTCGGACGTTTATTTTCCTCGGATCAACGGCGTTTCCACGTCCATCCAAACTTTCCGCCACGAATTGCGCGCCCGCGGCGACACCGTGCATCTGATTGCGCCGGATTATTTCGCACCCAGCGACGATGAGAGCGACATCATGCGGGTGCCTGCGCGCAGTCTGCCGCTGGACCCGGAAGACCGCCTGATGAAATTCAGCTGGGCCCTGGACCACCTCGGCCAACTGCGCAGCGAGTTCTACGATATCGTGCATGTCCAGACGCCGTTCGTGGCGCATTACCTGGGCCTCAAACTGGCCAGGACCATGGGTATCCCCTGCGTCGAAACCTACCACACTTTTTTTGAAGAATATCTCTACCACTACGTGCCGTTCCTGCCGCGCAGCTTGATGCGCATGGGTGCCCGCAGGTTTTCCTCGCACCAGGGAAACAGCCTGCATGGCATGGTGGTGCCGTCGCACCCGATGCTGGAAGTTTTACGTCAATACGGGGTAACAACTCCGGCCGAAGTCATCCCTACCGGCATGCGGCCAGAAAGCTTCAATTCCGGCGACGGCGCCGCATTCCGCGACAGATACGGCATCGCCCAGGATCGGCCGGTACTGCTGTTCCTCGGCCGGGTGGCCCATGAAAAGAACATCGGCTTCCTGTTGAAAGTCGCACATCGTATCCGGCGCGTTATTCCAGACGTATTGGTACTCGTCGCCGGCGAAGGTCCGGCGCGTCCGGGGCTGGAGCGCGAGGCGGGCGAGCTGGGGCTGGGGGGCAATGTCAGGTTCATCGGTTATCTCGACCGCCATGCCGAGCTTAACGATTGTTACAGCGCGGCGGACATTTTCATTTTCTCATCGCGAACCGAAACTCAGGGGCTGGTCCTGCTGGAAGCGATGGCCCAGGGCGTGCCGGTGGTTTCCATCGCGGAAATGGGGACGCGCGATGTCTTGAAGGAAGGGGCGGGAGCATGGATTGCCGAAGAGGATGTGGAGGATTTTTCCGACAAGGCCATCCGGCTGCTGCAAGACGACGAAGCCCGCGCGAGGCTTGGCGAAGCGGGCCGGCAATATGCCGGGCTATGGTCTGCTGGCAGCATGGCTGAGCGCCTGCAGAGTTTCTATCTGACAACGATCGAACAATACCGACAGGCAGAGTAATCCATAAAGTAAAAAAGAACCCAGGAGCAGGTGGCCTAGGTTAAGGGGGGAGGAATTTACATCAAGGAGCCGTATTTGATATGGCTGTATATATCCCATTTTGCTCTGGAACCGCCTTGCTGGAAGTTGCGGAATAATTCCGAATTCCTGACCATATGATCAATTACCTTATGGTCCCATGCCAGGACCTGGTAAGGAAAAACTTCAAGAAACTCGGCGAGGGCATGCGCGATATTTGATTTCATGATTTTCCTTTCTAATAATAGCTTGGAGTAAAAAATTATTGGTCAGGCGGCGGCGGTGTCCGTGGCAAGAGGCCGGAAATCCAGCGCTGAAAAATCGTCATGCACCGCCTCGCCGAATTCGAGGATGGTGTCGTCCTCTTCGTCATGGAACCAGTTCAGGATCACATGATTGCTGCTGCAGGCGGATTCGTTCAGCAGTTCAAAAATGCTGTAGAGCATTTTTGTGGCGGCGCTGTTGAAATAGGTCAGCCTGAAGTTGAAGTGGATTTCCTGGTCATCCACGGATTTCAGATAGTTTTCCAGAGCCATCAGGATAGGGTGGAAAAACTCATTGGCGTTCTCCGGGTAGGCTTCGCCGGTCAATGTCAGTTCGTGGCCGGAAAAGCGGAACTCGACGTTGGGGGAATGCGTGGTACGGGCAATGTAGAGATCGTTCATGGGATGTCCTTATACGATGGCTTTGAGGTAGAAATAGGCGACGTCTTCACTCCCGGGTATTTCCGCCAGGGAGTATTCGATGGGTTCGCTGGCATCGCGCGCCAATGTCAGAAATCCCAGACCGGCGCCTTTGCTCACGGTGTCGCCGCTGTGATCGCTTTTCAGTTGCTCGCGGTAAGCCTGCTTGATCTCGTCCATGGTCATGCTGCGCAGCGGTTCGATCTTGGTGCGGATGCGCTCGAGATGCTGCTTCAGGACCAGGTTGCCGCAGACGATGTAGAATTTTTCTCCCTGCCTGCCGACGGCGACCGCGCCTACTTTCTGCCCGTCGGCGCCGGGCGCATCGGGAGAGTAGTGCAGCGCGTTCTGCACCATTTCGATGAAGCTGGAGAACAGCTTGCGTGACTTGGGGCCGCCGGCATCCTGGCTTTCCAGCCGTTGTTTCAGCGTGTCGCCCATGGTCGCGATGACGTTTTGCGAGAGCATGCCGCTGTAATAGAACAGGACGCCGTTGAAATCCGCGCTATTGCGAAAAGCGCTGAATAAATCGAGTTGCATGGCGATCAGATCCTGAAACCCAGCACGCTGACGTCGTCGCGTCGGCGTTGCTTGCCTTGATATTCGTAGAACGCGTTCATGATGATTTCTTCTTGCGCCGGCATGGTTTTCTGGCAATGTTCCAACAGCAGATTGCAGAAGCGTTTTTTACCGAATGCAATGTCTTTGGGCCCGCCGATCTGGTCGATGATGCCGTCAGTCGTCAGGTACACGCACATGCCCTGGGAGAGGCTGATTTCCTTGTTGGTCCAGGCATAATCCATCGGGGTTTCGACGTAACCCACGCCCTTGCGGTCACCGTCCATTGCGCTCACTTCGGCCGCGCCGGGTTGGATGTAGAAAATCGGCGTCTTGGCGCCGGCGTAGATCATTTTTCCGGTCTGTGGGCTGATCCAGCAGAATGCAGTGTCCATGCCGTCGTCGGACTGTTCCTTGTTGCCTTGCATATGGAATCTGGAGCCGTCGATCGGAACGATGTTCTGTTCGCCGATCTGGCCCAGCGCGACCTTGACTTTGCGGTTCATTGCGGCCAATGCGCCAGCCGGGTCGTGGCGATTGTCGTCCAGCAGGATATGGTCGAGAAACGAAGCCATGATCAGCGTCATGAAGGCGCCCGGTACGCCATGGCCGGTGCAGTCGATCAGCGCGATGAAAAAACCGTCGTCGAATTTCTTGCAGAAGTAGTAGTCGCCGCCAACCTTGTCGCGCGGTTCCCAATGCATGAAGTAATCCGTGAGCGAAGCGGCCATATCCTCGCGGGAAGACCGCAGGAAAGACTTCTGGATGACGCTGGCATAGTTGATGCTCTCCATCACCAGGCGGTTTTTTTCGGCCTGCAGGTTGGAAACCACCCTGACCAGATCCTCACCGGTGCCGACGCCGAGATACAGGCCGTGCTCGTCGGTGATGATGAAGCCGTCGTTCAGCGTCTTGCCGCCCGCGCCCACCACCTTGAAGCTCAGATCCTGAATGCTCATGTCCCTGGCGACGATCAGCGGCTGTTTGTCCATGAAGGCGATGCAGCTCTTGCGGCCGAACAGCTCGCGGCGGAACGGCTTGGCCATGCCGTCCATGAAGATGTTGCGGTTGATCAGGCCGATCGGCATGCCGTTTTCCACCACCGGCAGGCTGGCGATCTCCGGATGATCGCTCATCAATTGCAGCACTTCGTCGTTGCTTTGCTGGGGAGAGACTAGCGGCGCGTGGCGCAGCAGGCTCTGGGCGACATATTCGGATTCGATCTCGGCCAGCCCGGCGCGGGATTCGGCGATTGAGGAAGCACTCAGCATAACTCTTCGGCCTGTCAATTAAATGAATGGCCAGAATAGTTGCCGACTGTTAAGGGTACATGTCTTTCATATGATTTTTTTGTGTCAGGAAATTCGCCATTTAAGAATCTCCAAAACCGCGACATGCTAAGCCGGAATGGCTTCCTGCTGGGCCGTGCGGCGTTCCACGAACAGGCTGTTGCCAGGGATTTTCTTGGCCTGCTTTTTAGCGACAGCGGCAGCTGCCGAGACTTCGTGGTGCGAATGAAAGTTGTACGGATCGGCCATCACGCTGCCGATGGAGAAGCTGATCAGCGGCTGAAATGCCCGCTTGCCTTGCCTGTCTTCAGTTTCGATACCGCCGCGAGCACGGTCTATTTCGGTGTAATACGAAGGGACAGTCTCGCTGAAGCGGGCCAACAGGGTTCTGCAACGTCGTTCCCAATCGGCACTTTGAAAAAGAATAATAAAGTCGTCACCGCCAATATGACCGAGAAAATCGCGCTCAGGGTCGCAGATTTCCTTCAGCAGCCGTCCGCTCATTTGAATGACTTCGTCACCTTTCTGGTAGCCGTAGACATCGTTGAATGGCTTGAAATGGTCCAGGTCGAAATAGCAGGCAACAAACGGCAATTCCTCATGCAGCAGGCTATCGATATGTTCGTTGATCGGCACGTTGCCCGGCAGCAAGGTCAGCGGGTTGGCGTAGCGGGCAGCGCTGATCTGCATCTGGGTGATGAGCCGTAACAGGTCGTGGCCGCTGCCCATGCCGATATAATTGCCATTCTCGTCGGTGATGATGAAGCCGGTGGAAAGATGGTGCGGCTCGCTTTGCAAAATGAGATCGCTGAGGTCGTGCAGGCTGGTGGATTTGTCCACCATCAGCGAAGCCGTATCCATCATCCTGTCGCAGGATTTGCGCCCGTACAGTTCCCGGTGAAAGGGCCGGGCGAAGCGGTCGATCATCGTATCGCGGCCGATGATGCCGACCGGCATGCCGGCTTTGACGACCGGGATCGAGTAGAGCTCCGGATGCTTTTCGAACATTTCGTAAACCACATCGTTGGGGCAATCCGGCGCCACCGGCGGCACCGGTTTGATCAGCTTGGCTACCGTGGTGCGGTGATTGGATAAATAGCGCTGCGCGCCGCCGTAATTGCTGCCGATCAGGATCTGGGTGATTTCCGGTGTCGTTTGCAGCGCGGGTTGTGGATTGGGGCGGGCAATGTGGTAGCCCTGCCCGAACGCGATGCCTAGATCCCTGACCGCGATCAGCTCGGCCTCGGTCTCTATGCCTTCGGCAATGACGCGGGCGCCGGATTTGTTGGCGATTTCCTGTATCGAGCGCACGAATTGCAGTTTCAGCGGGTCGAGGTTGATACCCTGGATGAAATGCATGTCGACCTTGACGTAGTTGGGGCGCAACTCCGACCACAGGCGCAGCCCGGAGAACCCCTCGCCCAAATCGTCGATGGCGATTTCGAAGCCCATGTTGCGATAGTGATGCACCGCTTCGCGCAATAACTGGTAATCGGTGGTCGGCGCATTTTCGGTGATTTCGATGATGACCTGCTGCGGCTGCAGGCCGATCTGCTGGATGTATTGCAGCGTCTGGCCGGTTTTCCAGTCCTGTTGCAGCAGCACGTCCGGGCTGATATTGAGAAACACCTTGCCCTTGCCGCCTAGGCGGGCGAACGATTCCAGCACGATGCGGCGGCACAGGTATTCGACCTCGGCCACCAGATTGCAATCGCGCGCTAGCTTGAACAGCGCCACCGGGGAATGCAAAGGACTGTCGGATGGGCCGCGGATAAGGCCTTCATAGCCGACGACGGTGGCGCTGCCCATATCCAGGATGGGCTGGAACAATGCGCTCAAGCTCTCGCCGTCGATAATGTCGCGCAATCGCTGGCATAGGTCCTCATGGGTTTTAGGCTGAGGATTACTGAAGGTGCGGATATCGATGACCGGGCTCATTTTGCTTTCCCCTTTATGCATTTGGGAATGCAGAATGCCGCAGTTGTGTGACAGCAATGTGAACAAAAAACCGGCAGCCAGCCGGCGGGGCGGTGGGCGGACAAGGCGGGAACTCTTGCCCGGGCGGAAAATCAGCCGAACTTGCCGGTGATGTAGTCTTCGGTTTCCTTGCGGTTGGGCTTGGTGAACATGGTGTCGGTGTCGCCGATCTCCATCAGTTCACCCAGGTACATATACGCGGTGTAGTCGGAAACTCGCGCTGCCTGCTGCATGTTGTGAGTGACGATGACGATGGTGTACTCGTTCTTCAGTTCGTGGATCAGCTCCTCGATGCGCGCGGTGGAAATCGGGTCCAGTGCGGAGCAGGGCTCGTCCAGCAGCAGCACTTCCGGCTTGACCGCGATGCCGCGCGCGATGCACAGGCGCTGCTGCTGGCCGCCGGAAAGGCTGGTGCCGGCCTGGTCCAGCTTGTCTTTGACCTCGTTCCACAGGGCTGCCTTGTGCAGCGCCCATTCCACGCGGTCGTTCAGCTCGGATTTGCCGATGCGCTGATAGAGCTGGATGCCGAAGGCGATGTTGTCGTAGATCGACATCGGGAACGGCGTCGGCTTCTGGAACACCATGCCCACACGGGCGCGCAGCAGGTTGAGATCCTGCTTGGGGTCGAGGATGTTTCCCCCGTCGAGCAGAATTTCTCCTTCCGCGCGCTGCCTGGGGTAGAGCTGGTACATGCGGTTGAAAGTGCGCAGCAGCGTGGATTTGCCGCAGCCGGAGGGACCGATGAAAGCCGTAACGCGGTTGTCGGGGACGCTCATACTGACATTTTTCAGTGCATGGAACTTGCCGTAATAAAAGTTCAGGTTGTTGACGGTAATCTTGTTGGTCTCGGCCATGTGCGTTTCCTGTATGTATTCAGGGTGCATGAGATGGGGTGCTTTCAGATGCACTTCGGTCATTGCATTCCGCTCTTTTTGAACAGTGAACGTGCCAGGATATTCAGCCCCAGCACGAAAAGTGTAATCAGCAGTGCGCCGGCCCACGCCAGGTGGTGCCAGTCTTCATAGGGGCTCATCGCGAACTGGAAAATGATCACGGCAAGGCTCGCCATCGGTCCGTTAAGGTCGTTGCTCCAGAACTGATTGTTCA
>NZ_DASXVH010000068.1:0-5051 GCF_036504375.1 Novimethylophilus sp. | reverse complement strand
CAGCGCACCGGAAAGCATGGCCGACGCAGGCGCGGGGGCTTCGCTATGAGCGTCGGGCAGCCAGTTATGCAGCGGGAAGAGTCCCGCCTTGGTGCCGAAGCCTAACACGCAGAAGATAAAGCCCAGGCGCAGCAAGCGCGGGTCGAATGATGCCGCATGCGCCTGCAACACGCCGAAGGTCAGCGATGATGTTCCACTGCTCTGTTGGGAGGCGACAATCAACATGATACCGAAGAGCGCGAAGCCGATGCCGACGCTGCAGAGCAGCAAGTATTTCCAGGTGGCCTCCAGGGAATGGCGCGTGCGGTGATAGTAGACGAGCGGAGCGGAGAGCAGCGTGGTGGCTTCCATGGCGATCCACGCGTAGCCGAGATGTTGGGCGAGCAGTACGCCGTACATGGCCAGCATGAAGAGGCCGGCCAGCGTGTAGAAGAAGCACAGACGTTGCTCCGGAATGCTGGCGTCATGGTCGCGTTCGGCAGGAAGCAGGAATGCCGCCTGGATCAACGCGCTGGCGACGACGAGAGTGGTGATAATGAGAAAGGCGGCGGAAATGCCGTCGATGCCATAGTTCGCGGTCATTATCACCGGATGGCGCAAGACGGGTACGCATAGCCCCACCACAATGCAGAGCTGTGCCACCATGGCCGCTGCCGCCACGTTGGGCAGCCAGCGCGCGCCTCGTGGATATAGGCCGAGTACGGCAATGCAGAGCGGAATGATCAGCAGGAGATGCAGTGGATTCAATGGCGTAACCCCCGCAGCGCGGTGACGTCGATGTGCTCGAAGCTGCGATTCAGGCGGAAGATCACCAAGCCCGCGATCATGACGCCGACGAGCACATCGAAAATGACGCCCATTTCAAAGATCAGCGGCATGCCATGCGATTGTGTCAGGCCGTAGAGAAAGACGCCGTTTTCAAGTACCAAAAAGCCAATCACCTGACTGAGCGCGAGGCGGCGGGTGATCATGACCAGCATTCCAATGAGCAGCAGGGTCAAGGCCATACCGGCTGCGCCCGGATTGCCCAGGGTTCGCGCGGCGAGCTGCGGCGCCAGGAAGAACCCGACGGCAAGCATGATGCAGCCACAGAACAGCACCAGTGAGGGGTGCAGGTACATGCCGATATCGCGATGTACGGCCAGGCGTCGTGCCGTCCAGACCAGAAAGAGCGGAATGGCAATGGCTTTCACCGCCAGCACCACACCGGCTAGCACCAGATATTGCACATCGTGATGGGTAAAGCCCAACATGCCGGCAATAGCGGCTAACAGCAGGGTCTGCACGGCGAGGACGGTACACATGGATGGCAGGCGTGAGAGGCCGCATAACCAGATGGCCGAGAAGGCCGCGCACGCTGCTGCGATATCGATGGATGAGAGTTGCATACCGTTTATCCTTGCGCCGCCGCGACAAGCGCCGCTAACAGGCTGAGCGCGGTGGCAAAGGCGAGATAGTTGGGCACCGCGCGCCATTTCAGTTTCACCAATATCCCTTCGGCCACCGCGACAGCGATGCCGAGGAGAAACAGCGCGCCCAGGCTGAGTGCGTAATGCCACCCGAATGCGAGCGTAGCAAAGCCCGGCCAGACGTGTAAGAGTGTTTGGGCCGCCAAACCGAAATAGAGGCAGGCGCGCAATGCGCCCGCATATTCGATGAGGGCGAGATTCCGCCCGCTGTTCTCCAGGATCATTGCTTCATGGACCATGGTGAGTTCCAGGTGGGTGGTCGGATCATCGACCGGCATGCGCGACAGTTCCGCCAAGGCGGCGATGATGAGCGCGCAGCCGACGAGCGCCGCCACAATCGGCGAGGCGGGGGCCGCGTACATCGCCGTCAGGTCCATCTGGCCGGTCTGGAGCGCGAACGCCCCCAGGCCGATAACGAGCGCCGGTTCGACCAGCAGCGAGATCGTCGCTTCACGGCTCGCGCCCAAGCCACCGAACGCCGATCCGGTGTCCATGGCGGCAAGCATGGTGAGGAACTTGCCGAGTGCGAGCAGGTAGAGCACGAACAAGAAGTTTGACGCCCCACGCCAACCCTCAGGCAGCACGAGCCCGGCCCAGGGCACACACACGGCGGTGAGTACGGCGATCATCAGCCCAACGCGCGGCGACCAGATAAACACCCAACTGGCGGTCCCGCTGATCGTTTCGCTTTTGCGCAGCAATTTGGCGAGATCGTAGAACGGCTGCAGCACCGGCGCGCCGTAGCGTGTCTGCAGCAGCGCTTTTGTTTTGCGAATGACGCCCATCAGCAGCAGCGGAATTATGCAGATATTGATCAGTTGCAGCAGCCAGCAGCTCATTGGCGTACCCCCAACCAGAGCAACAGCGCCAGCACCGCCGCCATATAGAGCAGGTATTGATGAATACTGCCCGCTTGCAGGCGCAGCAGCAAGGAACCCGCTACGCGTAGTATGGCGCGTGCCAGCGGGGTGTACACGCGTGTCTCCAGGTACGGTTCATGCGTGGCGTCGGCGGATACCCCGGAAGGGAAGTGATGGCGATTGCGGCCTTTGACCGTGATGTCGACCACATAGCGATACACTAGGCTGAACAAGCGGGAGATCGGCTGCGCAAAACTGGTCGCCGTGTACTGCGTGCGTGGCCCGAGTGTGCCAAAGCCGCATTCCCAGGTGATGAAGCGTCGCGCGGGTTGCCGCCGGGCGAGATGTGCGAGCGCGAGGGTCAAGACGCTCAGGGTACCGACAGCAAGCGCCACGAGCGCCGGCATGGGAATGCTCCAGGCGCTCGCCAGTAACTGTGGCTCACCGCTGACCCGAACAAGCTGATCCAGCGGAAGCAGCAGCGTGGGGACGGCGATACCTAATCCGATACAGCAGACCACCAGCGCGCCTTGTGCGATGAGCATGGTCTTGGGAATTTCGGTGGCATGCTCTGCCGCCTTGCTGCGCGGCGCGCCGAGGAAGGCCACGCCGACGACTTTGACGAAACAGGCGATGGCCAGTCCGCCAATCAAGGCGAGCCAGCCCATCAGCAGGAGCGCCGCTAAGCGCACACCGGCCAGTGGGCCGTGCAGCGCCAGCGCGAAAAATCCTTGATAGAGCAACCATTCACTGGCAAAACCGTTCATGGGCGGCAGTGCGCAGATCGCGGCGCAGCCGGCGACGAATGATGCGGTCGTCCAGGGCATGCGATGTATGAGACCACCGAGCTGCTCGATGTCACGCAGATGCGTGCGCATATCGATCGCCCCCGCGCCGTAGAACAGCAGGCTTTTGAAGAGCGCATGATTCAGGGAGTGAAAGAGCGCGGCGGCCAGGCCGATCTGCGCCAAATAGGGTAGGTGTTGCTGCTTGCCGATCAACGCAATGCCGATGCCCATAAGGATGATGCCGATATTTTCGATACTCGAATAGGCGAGCAGCCGCTTGAGATCATTTTGCAAGAGGGCAAAGAGTACGCCCCACAACGCGGAAATCGCCCCGAAGATCAGGATAATGGGACCGAGCGCCGGGGCGGTCAAATGGTCGCCCACCACGTAGAGGCGCACCATGGCGTAAATGGCGGTTTTGATCATGACGCCGCTCATGATGGCGGACACCGGCGCGGGCGCGGCGGGATGCGCGATAGGCAACCAGAGGTGAAACGGCCAGCTTCCGGCTTTCGTCGCCAGGCCGACGAGAATGAGCAACGCCGGTCCCAAGGCCACCGCGCCGGAGAGGCCCCAATCGGCAAACGTCCAACTGCCGGTCAACTGGTGCGCCCAGAGAAACCCCGCCATGAGGAACGCCGTGCCGATGCGCGTCGCGCCGAGGTAGATGAGGGCGGCGCGGCGCACCGTCTGTTGCGTGTGATCGCTGGCGACGAGGGCAAAGGAGGAGAGCGCCATAAGTTCCCAGGCGACAAGAAAAGCGATGGCATTGCCGGCCAGCACCACGCCCACCATGCTGATAAACAGTAAGGCGATGCCCGCCCAGACAAACCCCAACGCCACGCGTTGCCGCAAATGTTCCAGGTACCCTGGAGCGAAGAATGCGGTCGTACACCCGATGATGGCGATAATGGCGAGAAACCAACGGCTCAGCGGATCGAAGACAAAGGTGAGTGGCGCGTTGCCAAGATAGTAGGGGAGGGGGATGGTACAGTCGCCGTTGCCGCCAACAGTTGCAGTAATCAGGAGGAAAAGACTACCGAGCGCAGTCAAGACTGGAAAGACAACACCATTTGCACGCCGGGCAAGCACGCCAACCAGTACTACGGCAAGCCACACAAAAAGGGCGGTATCGCACCAGACTGCGAAACCGCCCGGTATTTCCGGAAGAGACATCGACAGCACCAATTCATTGAGGAACATGCACTGGCGTACCACGCCGTGAGTGCTCCCCGCCTATGCATAACAGACTAATGAATAATTTATTCGCCCTGCAAAGGATTATACCTTCTCTGGGACAGCCGTCGCGAGAAAAAATGTATCGCCCATCCCTGTGTGCTGAGCATGCGCTGTTTTTTCCTTGGTGCGTGCAGAAGAGAATAAGAACCTTTTGATGAGACGGTGAATACTTCGTCTGTGCGTCGGTGCCGCGTTGTCCTGTCCGTCGTGCCGGCTCTCGTCGGAACAGTTACTCCGCATAGCTCCCCCTCTCCTCGGGGGGTGAGGGCCGTGGGCCCGGCAAGCGACCCGACAGCACCTTAGCGTTGCTGACTCTCCCACCAAGTGATGGTGCGGCGCAGTCCCTCGTCAAAGGCGACTTCCGCCTGCCAGCCGAATTGCGCTTTGGCGCGGCTGACGTCCAGGCAGCGGCGCGGCTGGCCGTTGGGTTTCGCGCTGTCCCAGATGATTTTGCCCGGGAAGCCGACGTGCCGGGCGATGAGCGCGGCGAGGTCGCGCATGGATATTTCCATACCGGAGCCCAGGTTCACCGGCTCCGGCCCGTCGTATTGTTCGGCGGCGTTGACGATACCGCGCGCGCAGTCTTCCACATAGAGGAATTCGCGAGTGGGCGACCCGTCTCCCCACAGTACGACCTCGCTGGCGCCCGCGTCACGGGCGGCGCGGGCTTTCTCGGCGCTTGCGTCGTGGAGGAG
>NZ_DASXVH010000067.1:0-6085 GCF_036504375.1 Novimethylophilus sp. | reverse complement strand
AAGCATATCGGCGCCCGTGAAATCAACGGCGACGACAAAATTGCCAAGGTTTCGGTCGTGGGGGTCGGCATGCGCTCACACGTCGGCATCGCGAGCCAGATGTTCCGTACGCTGGCCGAGGAGGGCATCAACATCCAGATGATCTCCACTTCCGAGATCAAGATTTCGGTGGTGATCGACGAGAAGTATCTTGAATTGGCCGTACGCGTGCTGCATAAGGCGTTCGAACTGGATCAAGCTGCCTGACCAGCCGCGTAAACATTGCTTTTTCAAGGATAAGACGGTATTCTGCGCGTCCTATCCGGAGACGTGGCCGAGAGGTCGAAGGCACTCCCCTGCTAAGGGAGCATACGGGCATAAACCCGTATCGAGGGTTCGAATCCCTCCGTCTCCGCCAGTAAATTTCTGCTTAACAACTCAATGAGTTAGGCGGATATTAACTACATGACAGGTATACCAATAGGTGTACTTGTCATGTTTAACTACCTGCTGGAACGCCCCAACTCCCATTATTTCCGCATTCGGATTCCCGATGATTTGCGGGAAAAGATAGGCAGACGCAACTGTTACGACAACGCCGTGGCGGAGAGTTTCTTCCAGCTACTGAAGCGGGAACGCATCCGGCGCAGAATCTACGTTGATCGCGAAGAAGCGTGCCGCGATGTGTTCGATTACATCGAGATGTTTTACAACACGACCCGGCGACATGGTTACAACAACAGCCTGTCTCCGGTAGAGTTCGAAAAGTAGTATTTCAGCAGGCTCGAAAGTACCTAGTGGGGATGGGGCGATTCACCCGGTCCTGAAGAAGGGGCGTCTTCAGATGAACTCCGCACGTGCCAAAGTCACGAGAATTGATAAGCCCAGCTTGTCATGAAAACTAAAACAAAACAATCAATTAAGACATATCCATTGAGCCTGAGAAACAAGATCAAGCCGTAACAAATTATTACAATTTGTTACATAAAATCATACACTAAGTAAGTTTTAAGTAAGGTTGGCTACGTATTGTTCCAATCACGACAACCGCGTTATACGGAGCCGAAAAAACATCTCACTACTATCTTGAAAGGTGCTGCCATGAACAAACTGTTAGCTGCCCTAATTGCTGGTCTGTTTGCATTTTCAGCCAATGCTTTTGCCGCCGATGACGGCACTGGCGACATCAAACAAGATACCCAGAACATGCAGAAGGAAAAGCGCGACATTGTCAGGGACGATCATGATATCAACCGTGACAAGAGAGATCTCGGTAAGGATGCCCGGGAACTGAATAAGGATCGTGCGGAACGCAACCGCCTCCAGGCCCAAGAAAACAAGGAAATCAAAGAAGGCGATGCAAAGGACGCTCAATCACTGGAAGTCAAGCGGGAGAAGGAGCAGCGTGAAATCAACGGCGAGAAGAGAGATATTTCCAAGGACAAGGCCGAGCTGGCAAAAGACCGTAACCGGGACGCCCAGAAGCTGAAGCGTGAGCGTGCTGACCGCCGCCATGACAAGAAGGAATAACGGCATATCCAGTCGAAGAAGGCAGGGTGCCGGTCCTGCCTTACTTTATGCGCAGAGTTTGTTTGCGCTGATTAAGCATTTAAAATTGGGCTTGTATATGCATACCTTCCTATGGAAGGGGTGCATACCAAGAGTCGCAAGCGGCGTTCCGTGCCACTGAATCAGGAAGCTAGGCTGGCACTACTGAATCGTGCCCGGTTTCGTGCCGAACATTGCCCGGATTCACCTTGGGTGTTCGCGCACAAGAATGGAGAACGTATTCAGGAAGTGCATACCGCATTCAGGACGGCTTGCAACAATGTCGGAATCAAGGATTTTCGTATCCACCCTTCGCATGCCTGTGCGTTCTGGCTGGTCAGTGCGTGATTTGCTAGGCCACGCTTCGGTGGAAATGACCGGGCGTTATGCGCATTTGGCATCCGAAAACTTGAGAGCAGCGGTAAGCATGCTGGATCGCGTGTCACATTTTGGACACAGCACGATTTCTGGAGAGAATTTGGGAACACTAACCGCTTGATTTGATTGGTCGGGGTGAGAGGATTCGAACCTCCGGCCTCTACGTCCCGAACGTAGCGCTCTACCAGGCTAAGCTACACCCCGACTGCGGGTCAATAGGTACGGCTGACCGCAAAGGACGACAATTCTACCAGAGCTTGATGGTAATTTGAATCGGGTAGATGTGAAATCGCTGCGCAGGCTGTTTGCGCTTCGTTCGTCGCGAGTTGGCGGACATGATCCAGCGCCCCGGTGGCGTGTACGGCATCCACCACGGCCTGCAAATGATCCAGCCCGCCGTGCTCTATCGCGTCGCGGATCAGTTGCGCTTGCTGCGCATTGCCGTTGCGCATGGCATACAGCAGCGGCAGGGTGGGCTTACCTTCGGCCAGGTCGTCGCCAAGATTTTTGCCGATCTCGCTGGCTTCGCCCGAGAAATCCAGCACGTCGTCGATCAATTGAAAGGCGGTGCCGAGATGCATGCCATATTTTGCCATCGCGGCCTCATCAATGGCGGAGGCGTCGCACAGGATTGCTCCCAGGCGTGTGGCGGCTTCGAACAGTTTGGCGGTTTTGTAATGGATGACCTTTAGGTAGGCGTCATCGGTGACATCGGCGTCATGGCAATTCAGCAACTGCAGCACTTCGCCTTCGGCAATGATGTTGGTGGCATCGGCCAGCACTTCCATCACGCGCATATTCTGCACTCCGACCATCATCTGGAAAGCCCGCGAATAGATGAAATCGCCTACCAGGACGCTGGTCGCATTGCCGAACAGGCTGTTTGCGGTATCCTGGCCGCGCCGCATGCTGGAGCCGTCCACTACATCGTCGTGCAGCAAGGTGGCGGTATGGATGAATTCGATCACGGCCGCCAATTTGTGATGCGGTTGGGCAATCCGGCCAAAAGCACCTGCGGAAAGCAGGACCAGGGCCGGGCGCAGTCGCTTGCCGCCGCTATTGACGATATACTCCGAGACTTGATTGATGAGGGCTACTTCGGAATGTAATTGGTGACGGATTTCTGCGTCTACGCGAAGCATCTCATCGGCGATGCAGGCCTGGATAAAGTCGAGGGACACGGGTTAAATTTATAAATGCAAACAAAGAGATTCTATCATAGGCCGGGAGCATGATTCTGGTTGACCTATCGCTGTGGCGTCCGTATAATCCCCGATTCTTTTAGACGCATAAAGCAACGAGGCTCAACATGTATGCAGTCATCAAAACCGGCGGCAAGCAATATCGCGTGGTCCCCGGCGAAAAATTGAAAGTTGAAAAGCTGGCTGGCGATATCGGCAGCGATGTCGTGATCGATCAAGTGCTGATGGTGGCAGACGGCGATAACGTGACCGTTGGCGCCCCGGTGATTGCCGGTGCTTCCGTGAAGGCGACCGTGGTGTCGCATGGCCGGCACGACAAGGTGATGATCTTCAAGATGCGTCGCCGCAAGCACTATCGCAAGACCCAGGGTCATCGTCAGGATTACACCGAAATTCAGATTCAGCAGATCGCTGCGAAGTAATCCAGGTTAGCAAGGAGTTAAGCAATGGCACACAAAAAAGCAGGCGGCAGTTCACGTAACGGCCGCGACTCACAGGCCCAGCGACTGGGCGTAAAGGCTTTCGGCGACCAACTGGTTTCTGCCGGCAGCATCATCATTCGTCAACGCGGCACCCAGATGCATCCGGGTGAAAACGTCGGCATGGGCAAGGATCATACGCTGTTCGCCAAGGTTGACGGCAAGGTATCCTTCAGCGTCAAGGGCGCGCTGCAGCGCAAGACGGTAAGCATCATCCCGGCGTAACTGGTGTTGCTCCGTACCGGAAAGCCTCGCCGTGCTGGCGGGGCTTTTTTGTTTGGGGTTGATCCCTCATATAATCGCTCACTATGAAATTTATCGACGAAGCCACCATCAGGGTCTATGCCGGGGACGGCGGCAACGGTGCCGCCACTTTCCGCCGCGAGAAGTACGAGCCTGAAGGCGGCCCCAGCGGCGGTGACGGCGGCAAGGGCGGTTCCGTCTATGTCGTTGCCGACCGTAACATCAATACCTTGGTGGACTACCGTTACACGCGCACCTTTCACGCCGAACGCGGCGAGAACGGGCGCGGTGCCGATTGCTACGGCAAAGGCGGCGAGGACATGCTGTTGCGTGTGCCGGTGGGGACCGTGATCACCGACAAGGCCACCGGCCGCGTGCTTGCCGATCTCGCCGAGCACGATCAACGGACCTTGCTGGCCAAGGGCGGCAATGGCGGCCTTGGCAATATCCATTTCAAGTCCAGTACCAATCGCGCGCCTAGGCAATGTACGCCGGGCGAACCGGGCGAGCAGTTCGAGCTGTACATGGAGCTCAAGGTGCTGGCGGACGTCGGCCTGCTGGGCATGCCCAATGCAGGAAAATCGACATTTATCCGTTCCGTTTCCGCCGCCAAGCCCAAAGTAGCGGATTATCCGTTCACCACGCTGCATCCCAACCTGGGGGTGGTGCGCGTGGATACCAATCGCAGTTTTGTCATCGCCGACATCCCCGGCCTGATCGAAGGCGCGGCGGAAGGCGCCGGGCTCGGGCACCAGTTCCTGCGCCATCTGGCGCGTACCCGGTTGCTGCTGCATATCGTCGATATCGCGCCGTACGATGAGAGCGTCGATCCGGTGCAGGAAGCGCATGCGATTGTTGAGGAACTGCGCAAATATGACGAAGGCCTTTACAACAAGCCGCGCTGGCTGGTGCTGAACAAGCTGGATATGGTGCCGGCAGATGAACGCGATGAGCGCCGGGCACAGTTTCTTGAAGCCTTTGGTTGGCAGGGCCGCTCGTTCGGCATCTCGGCCATCAGCGGCGATGGTTGCCAAGCGCTGGTCTACGCCATCATGGATCATCTCGACCTTTATAAAGATGAAGTCGCTATTAGCTAACGCCAGGCACATCGTCGTCAAAGTCGGCTCCAGCCTGGTCACCAACGAAGGCCGCGGGCTCGACCGCAACGCCATCGCCGCATGGGCTGACCAGATCGCGCGGCTGACGCATCATGGCAAGAAAGTCATCCTGGTCTCCAGCGGGGCGGTGGCCGAAGGCATGCAGCGCCTGGGCTGGAGCAAGCGCCCTACCGCGGTCAACGAACTCCAGGCCGCTGCGGCTGTGGGGCAGATGGGGCTGGTGCAGATGTATGAATCATGCTTCGCCCAGCACAAGCTGCATACCGCGCAGGTATTGCTGACGCATGACGATCTGGCCGACCGCAAGCGCTACCTCAACGCGCGCAGCACGCTGCGTACTTTGCTCGACCTCGGCGTCATTCCCATCATTAACGAGAACGATACCGTTGCCACCGACGAAATTCGTTTCGGCGACAACGATACATTGGGTGCGCTGGTCGCCAACCTGGTCGAAGCTGATGCGTTGGTTATCCTCACTGACCAGTCCGGCCTGTATTCGGCCGATCCGCGCAAACATCACGATGCCAGGCTCATCCAGCATGCCACTGCGGGTGATCCTGCGCTGGAACAGATGGCGGGTGGTGCCGGTAGCGCGATCGGCAGCGGCGGTATGCTGACCAAGATTCTGGCCGCCAGGCGGGCGGCCCGCAGCGGCGCGCATACCATCATCGCTTCCGGTCGCGAAGAGGACGTGCTGGTGCGCCTCGTCGGAGGTGAAGTCATCGGCAGCCATCTGCGCGCAGAGCATATGAAAATGGCCGCGCGGAAGCAATGGCTGGCGGACCACTTGCAGGTGCGTGGGTGGCTGACATTGGATGCCGGTGCGGTACGGGCCTTGTGCGAAGATGGCAAGAGCTTGCTGCCGATCGGTGTGACCGCGGTATCCGGCGAATTCGAGCGCGGCGAAGTGGTCACTTGCGCGGATATTCACGGGCGCGAAATTGCCCGCGGCCTGGTCAACTATACCTCGGCCGAGACCGCCCGCATTCTCAAGCGGCCCAGCGGCGAGATCGAGCAGATTCTGGGCTATGTGGATGAGGCCGAATTGATTCATCGAGATAATCTTGTTTTGCTTTAAAGGGAGCGAGCAATGACAGACAAACAAGTACAGGTCGCCATTGTCATGGGTTCGGACAGC
>NZ_DASXVH010000066.1:0-56006 GCF_036504375.1 Novimethylophilus sp. | reverse complement strand
CCGCACTGGAGTTCATGATGGAACGGATGCATGCCAGTTTCAGCATCAGCAAGACCGAGCTCAAGAAAAATCCGACCCGCGTCAAACGGGATGCAGGATTGCAACCCATTGTCGTACTTAACCATAACAAGCCTGCGTTCTATGCTTGCAGTGAAACCATGCTGCGAGTTGCAGTGGAAAGACTTGCCGGGAAGTCGACTTTGCAGGCAACTTCGAGTTGAGGACGTTGGCCTTCCGATCACTGGCGAACCACCCTCAGATGGATTTCCCGCGCGCCCTCTTGCTCGCGTTCATTGGGCCGTGTTTGACGACAACCGTGTCGTCCGACCCCAGCAACCGTCCGTCCTGGGAACGCAGTTCCAGGCGCTTAACGGGCTTCCCCCGTAGCCTGTCGGCAAGCTGAACCTGGCACTCAGCGGGCCCAAAGCAGTATTCCTCGCCCCATTGGCGCAGCGCCACTAGGAGGGGGAAGAGGCCTCGCCCCTTCTCGGTCAGGACATATTCGTGATATGCGCTGCCGTCGGAAGCGGGAACGGTAACCACAATGCCGTGCTCGATCAGGTTGTGGAGGCGCGACGACAAGATGTTCTTGGCCAGGCCAAGGCTCTTTTGAAGCTCGCCAAAGCGATGTAGGCCATCAAAGATGTCGCGAACGACTAGAAGCGACCACCAATCGCCGATCGCATCCAAAGGCCTCGCAACTGGACAAAGTGCCTCTTTGTGGCTGGTTCGCTTAACCACCTGATCTTCCCTCGCATCTAAGTTTGCCTGCACCATCACGACGCCCAACGAGCGGCGTCGGGTTCGCTCCAACACCAAGCCTGAGTTCGTGCTCGTCTCCCGCGACGCGAGATGAGCAAGTCGATCACAGAGGTTGCATATTAAAACCAGTTCTGTTAAAACGCCAACTAGTTGCTACATGCAACCAGTTGGCATTGTACTTCCGAGGCAGCTCCTTGGTTGGAAATGCCAGTCCCCATCAAATTTGTGCGAGGCCCATCATGATCGACGCAGACGAGTCCTTTGGCGGCACTTTCCCCTTCTTCCCCCATTTCAGCGAGGCGCCAGGCTTTCGGATGCACTACGTTGATGAAGGGCTGCGTGACGGCAACGTCGTGCTCTGCCTGCATGGCGAGCCAACGTGGGGCTATCTGTTCCGGCATCTGATCGCGACGTTGGGCGGTACGCACCGAGTCATCGTTCCCGATCACATGGGGTTCGGCAAGAGCGCGACACCCCAGAGCCGCAGTTACTGGCTCCAGGACCACATAGACAATATCGAGCGTTTCGTGCTCGCTCTTGATCTGCGCGACATTACGCTCGTTATGCACGATTTCGGCGGTCCCGTCGGGATGGGCCTTGCGGCCCGGCATCCTGACCGCATCTCCGCCGTGATCTCAGCCAATGGACCAACGCCCTTCGGCCAGTCCGGCCTGCTCGACCATGTGACGGCAAACGTGGCAATGTCGCCGTGGTTCCAATGGATCCTAAAGGCGGAGAAGGACGGCAGTCTGGAGACCGTCCTTGGCCAACTCGGCTTCAATATTCTCAGCACCTTGAAGCTGAACGGCTTCGAGAACCATGCAATCATCAACGACAGCTGGCTGTCCGCCTATGGCTCGCACTTCGCCTCTCCTGCAGACTGTCTCGGCGCGATCGGATGGGCCAAGGGCTACGCCACCGGCACCCACCGGTTTGAGGCGCCCAATCCGGCTGCCGCTCGCGCCATCCGAGCAAAGCCCGCGCTGGCCATCTGGGGCGACGCCGACCGGACGCTCCATGCCGAGCATTTCCTTCCTCTGTTCACCGAGCTATTCCCGAACGCGCCGGTCCATCGCCTCGCGGGTGTGGGCCACTATTGCCTTGAGGATGACCCGACCGCGATAGGCGAAATTGTTTCCCAGTTCCTTCAGCGCACAGGAGATTGAGAGTGAACGATGCCGCCCAGATCGCGGACAAGGTCAATGTCCGCTCAGCCCAGGAATCCGTCAAGGAGTACTGGTCGCAGAAGATCATGCCGAGGCAAACGGACATCTGTTCAAGGTTGCCAAGGGCATCGGAAGCACACGGTGGCACAGGCACGACGATCAGGACGAGCTCTTCGTCCTGTACAGAGGGCATCTGACAATCCATCTTCGGGATCGGGACATCGAGCTCGGAGAGGACGATCTGTTCGTAGTACCCAAGGGTGTCGAGCACTGCCCGGAGGCCCATGGAGAAGTCGCGTTCTTGATTGCAGGGTTGAACGTCACTTCGAACGTGGCCGGTGGGAAGCCGGACGTGTAGTCCCGTCTCGGCTTGTCTTGGGCCAGGCGCAAAGTGCAATGTTCGCCATCGCCTCCAATGCCTCCGCCGCGACACCATCATGCGCCTGGATGGCAAGCCCCTGGACGACGGCTGCAAAGTAGGCGGCCAGCGCCCCAGTATCCGTCGAGCGGCCCAGTTCGCCCTCGCGAACCGCCCGATCGAATCGCTCCTTGATGGCCGCGATGGCGGCACGCCTTCGCTTGGCAAGGTCGGCTGACACGTCCCTATGCTCGACGCCGCAGGCCACGGCCCCGGTCGTCAGCATGCAGCCGCGTGGTTCTGGCCCTTCGGAATACACGGCGACCGCCTCGCGAAGGATACGAGCAACCGCCTGCAGCGCCGTCGGCTCCTCGGCGAGCGCGCGGGCGGCGAACGAGCCATAAGACGCGCCGTAGCGGTCCAAGGCCTCCTGATAGAGCCGCTCCTTGCTGCCGAAGGTGGTGTAGAGGCTGGGTGGTGTCACGCCCATCGCGGCGGTGAGTTCGGCGATGGATGTGCCCTCGTAACCATGCCGCCAGAAGAGTTGCAGCGCAGTCTCAAGGGCCTCGTCTTTGTCCAGCGCCCGGGGACGGCCTCGCGGACGTGTCTTCACGTTTTTCATAGCGATCAATATAAAAACATATTGACCTGGGTGCAACAAGGTAATTTAATAGCGTTCGCTAGTTAATTAGACCAAGGAGAGAACTGTGACTACTGCAAACACCTCGCTGCCGGCAAGCCGACGCGTCGGACGGCTGATCCCACACAATGGCGGGCATCGCCTCCAGCTTGTCGAAGACACAGCGCCGAGACCCGGGCCCCGAGAGGTCTTGGTGCAAATCGAGGCTGCGAGCCTCAACTACCGGGACCTGCTCGTTCTGCGCGGACAACTCGGACCGGTGCGCGAAGGCCTGATACCCCTTTCCGACGGAGCGGGTCGCGTGGTCGCCACAGGGGCGGATGTGACGCGTTGGCGCGTGGGCGACTGGGTGGCGCCGATCTTCTATCGCCGTTGGATCGCGGGTCCCTTCCGGGAGGCGTACGGACCTGCGGCCCTCGGCGGCGGCGATACCGACGGCGTGCTTGCGGATCTAGTGGTCGTGCCCGAGGCCTCGCTGGTGCGCATTCCCGACGGCCTAAGCTTCGAGGAGGCGGCTACGCTTCCTTGCGCTGCCCTGACCGCGTGGCAAGCGCTCGTAGTGCGCGGACGCCTCGCGGCGGGCGATACGCTGCTCGTACAGGGAACCGGCGGCGTCGCGCTCTTCGGCCTCCAGATTGCTACGGCTCTGGGCGCCAGAACCATCGTCCTGTCGTCCTCGGACGAGAAGCGCGCACGAGCCATGAAACTCGGTGCATGGGCGACAGTCAACTACAAGACGACACCTGAATGGGATGTCGAGGTGCGCAGGCTCACCGATGGGCTCGGGGCCACCCACATTCTGGAACTCGGGGGTCCGGACACGTTCGACCGGTCGCTGCGCTCACTCGCTGCCGGCGGGCATATTGCGCAGATAGGCGTGTTCACGGGGTTCGGCCCCCACTCCAACCTGATCCGCCTCCAGATGATCAACGGAACGATCGACGGCATCAATGTCGGCTCCGGCGAGCACTTCGAAGCGATGAATGCATTCCTCGAAACGCATGGGATCAAGCCTGTGATCGACAAGACCTTCGCTTTGGCGGACGCGCAGGCCGCCTTCGACGAACTCGCGGGCGGACGCCACTTCGGCAAGATCGTCGTCCGCCTGTGAGACCGGGGAGCAGACAATGGCCTTCACGACCAATAAGCAAGTCCGGCTCGCCTACGATGTGGCGGGCGCCGGCCCCGACCTTATTCTCATTGCCGGAACGTCGGCAGACCGCTCGCTTTGGGCGCTAGTCCTGTTTGCGCGTTGAATATTGACCAGGTAAATCCACATATTCTGCCTATTTCTCAGGCAGGAGTATGAGAGGTGATTATACCTTTCGGTATGCCTCTCTCTTTACCAGCAATGCAATAACCGTTTGATTGTTAAAGCACTTTATTTGTGGCGGAGTGGACGGGACTCGAACCCGCGACCCCCGGCGTGACAGGCCGGTATTCTAACCAACTGAACTACCACTCCGCAGTGGTGGCTGCATTATTGCAATGCAGCTTTTGAGAAAATTCTCAAAATTAAGGGGTTGCATCTCTGCAACCCCTATTTTGTGTGGCGTCCCCACGGGGATTCGAACCCCGGTACTCACCGTGAAAGGGTGATGTCCTAGGCCTCTAGACGATGGGGACTGAGGCACATTTCGGTGGTGGAGGTAAGCGGGATCGAACCGCTGACCTCTTGCATGCCATGCAAGCGCTCTCCCAGCTGAGCTATACCCCCCCGAAAAGGAGCCGCCATATTAGAGATGCTTGAACCCGTTGTCAACGATTTTTTGCGCCGGATGCGGCTTTCATGGCTGACGACGGGCTTGCAAGGCGCGCCTATGGTATCTGAAAATGGTGCGGGTCAGCCACTCGCCAAGCTCGTCATCCAGCTCGTCAAAACGCGCTGAAATATGGCTAACCCCAGGTTGCATATCCACATTGGATACCGTTGCGGACAACTGCAAGGGTTGAGGCAGGCGCAGGCTGGGGTACAGGCTGAGCAGAATATGCTGGCCGGCCATCGGCGCATTGTCGTCCTTGTCGATCCAGACGATATGATCGCTAAAAAGCGTCACCGGTTTTTCGGACGGCAGGCTCGTCCCGGCGCGCGTCAATTCAGCCACCAGCAACAGCACCAGGTCCAGCTTGGATTCAAGATGATCCAGGCTTTTCTGCACGCCGTCCGGCAGGTCATGCTCGCGTTCCGGCCCCGTGCTTTCGATCACGGCAAGTGCGCGCAATACGGCAATGTTGCCGTGACGGCGCAGATCGAGCACGGTGGCGGAAGCCTGCTGCTCGACACACCAGGCGAAGGGAAGGGATGCCTGCAGGCTAACGCCGGTGGCGGATGAACTTTCACTCATTGAATACAGTGTCCGGAATCAGCAGCTTCAGAGTATAACAAGAGCTCTCCCTTGGCTGCCAGCAAAGCAGCCCCCATGGCCGCTTCGGTATGCGCGGCGACACGCATGGGGTATCCCATGACCCGTTTACGGATGCGCCTCCAGGTCTCGTTATGCGCGCCGCCGCCTGCGCTGAAAAGCTCATCCACCGGCGTCGCGCCCAAGCGTTCCAGCAACAGATAACCCTGGTGCTCGATCCGTGCCAGGCTTTCCAGCAGGCCATGCAGATATTCCGCGTCGCTTGATGGTCGTGGTTCTATACGCGGCTGCATGTCTGGGGCGTTAACAGGGAAACGCTCGCCTATACCATGGAGCGGGTAGTAATCCAGATTGCTCGCAACTGCCGGATCGATCTCGCGGCTTAATGCCGCTAGCCGTTCGCGCCCGAACAGATTTTCCAGTACCGCACCGCCGCAGCTGGAAGCCCCCCCGGCCAGCCATAAATCTCCGCAACGATGGCTGTAAACACCGTATTCGTAAGATTCCACGCGTGTTCGGCTCAACAGTTTGAGCACCAGCGTAGAGCCCAGCGACGTCACTGCCTGCCCGGGCCGGCATGCGCCGCTGGCGAAAAAGGCCGCAATACTATCCGTGGTGCCGGCGCGTACCCAACAGGCAGTAGGCAGCCCCAGGCGTGCGGCGATGTCTTGCCGCACATTGCCGACTGCGGTGCCAGGTACGAGCACGCGCGGCAGCAGCGGGGCCACCGGCAGCGCCATCAGCCAGTCGGGATAACGCAGTTGCGCCACATCGTAGCCAAGCTTGAGCGCGTTGTGGTAATCGCTGACGCCGGGCTGGCCATGCAGTTGCATGGCCAGCCAGTCTGCCTGGTGCAGAAAATAGCGCGCGCGGCCAATCGGCGGCTGTTCTGAAAACCACAATAACTTGGCGAGGCTGGAGCCGGGGTTGGCCGCAAGGTGCGTGGCGGGGATATGGCGCAGTGTGGAAACGTCGCGCGCTTCATTATAGAGCACGGCGGGCAGCAGCGGCTCGCCCGCGGCATCACACAGCAGGCTGGTTCCGGAAGTGCCGCAAACAGCGATAGCCTGCGTCGTTTGCCGCAAGTCCGGCGGCACCGAACTTATCAATTCGAACAGCGCATCGCGCCATGCCGTCGCCGTGTTGGCGGAGGAACGCCGCTGTGTTTCGAACAGGACATCGAGTTGGGCATCGATGGCAATCAACCGCGCGCCGCTGGTGCCGAAATCCAGCCCGAGATAACAGCCAGGAAAATAGTCGGACTTAGCCCCGGGTGTTGGATTGCGTTTCAAACCGGGAAAGCTCGACGCGCTGCGGTGGCTGCCAGCCAGGCTTGCGGTGTTCGGCAACGACGTTGGTGAAAATGCCGCCGCGCACGAAGAATTTGGCAGTCAGGCGCATGAAGCGCGGCTGGGTAGCGGTGACGAGGTCGTCCAGGATGCGGTTGGTAACGGCTTCATGAAAGGCGCCTTGTTCGCGGAACGACCAGATATAGAGTTTCAGACTTTTAAGCTCAACGCACAGCCGGTCGGGAATGTAATCGAGGATCAGCGTGGCGAAATCCGGCTGGCCGGTCTTGGGGCACAGGCAGGTAAACTCGGGAATTTCCATGTGAATATGGAAATCACGCGCCGGCTGAGGGTTTTCGAAAGTTTCAAGGGTTGTTGCGGGTGAAGAGGGCATGCGTTTGCTCCTGATGAATAGCCGTCATTTTACCATCGCCCTTGCGTGGGAAGCATTGAGGGTGCGGCCGAACAGTTGCAGCGCCAGTTGATAGCCCGTCAGCGCCAACTGCGGATCGTAGCGTTCGCCCTCGTCGCGCATGAAAGCGTGCTGGCCGTTGAATTCGTGCCAGGTGAAATCAAGACCCTGTTCCATCAGCTTCCGGTACACCTCGGCGCGGCCGCTTGCAGGAATATGCGTATCCTGCTTGCCCCAGATCATCAGCAATTCCCCGCCGATTTCGCCGCAGCGTTCCATGCTGTGCTGGCCGGGTTGGCTGGGAATGGTCGTGGTATGCAGGTCGGTGGCATAAAAACAGGCAGTTGCCTTGACCGCGGGCTGTAGCGCGGCGCGAAAAGCCAGGTGTCCGCCGATGCAGAAGCCCATCGCGCCGATTTCTCCGTTACACCAGGCTTGCTGTTTGACATAGGCAATCATCGCAGCATTGTCGCTGTCGTAGCTCTCCGCCGGCTTGGCCGCCTTGTCGGCATTGCCTTTTTCGCGGCCCGCATCGTCGTAAGCCAGCACGGTGCCGATCGGGTTGAGCTCGTGAAACACTTCCGGCACCAGCACGGCATAGCCGTGGCCAGCCATCAGCCGCGCTGCGCGCTCGATGGGGCCGGTCTGCTGGAAAATTTCGGAATAGAACAGAATCGCGGGGAAAAGCCCTTCAGCCATCGGTCGATGTATATAGGTGCGCATTGTCCCTGTAGGAGTCGGCAAGTCTGTGAGGTGGCTTTGAACGATCATTGGATGGCTCCTGTGGGTAATATTATGAGGCGAACAGGCCGGCTCCGCGCCACGCAAGGCTATCCGGACGGGTTTGCAACGAAAGGTGAATATTATAGCCGGGGCCTGGCCTCGTCAGCAGGCATTCTTCCGCACAAGGCTTGCATACGGCATATTTATTTTTCCCGCTTGGGCCGCTATATAAAGTTTGATCCCGCACATAGCTCCCGGCTAAAATGCGGCATCCTTGACCAAGTGAATAACGCCCCTTGCGCCTCACCCATCTCAAGCTCGCCGGGTTCAAGTCTTTCGTCGACCCCACCACATTGCATCTGCACGGGCAGCGCGTGGGCATCGTCGGCCCCAACGGGTGTGGCAAATCCAATGTCATGGAAGCGATCCGCTGGGTACTGGGCGAATCCAGCGCGCGCGAGCTGCGCGGCGATTCGATGCAGGACGTGATTTTCAACGGCTCGCTCAACCGCAAACCGGTATCGCGCGCCAGCGTGGAGCTGCACTTCGACAACAGCTTCGGCGGCAGTGGCAACGGTTCTGGGGGGCAGTGGTCGCAATATGCCGAGATTGTCGTCAAGCGCGTGCTGGAGCGCGACGGCAACTCCGGCTACATCATCAACAACCAGCAGGTGCGCCGGCGCGACGTTACCGATTTATTCCTCGGTACCGGCGTCGGCAGCCGCGCTTACGCCATCATCGGGCAGAACACCATCTCGCGCATCGTCGAGGCCAAACCCGAGGAAATGCGCGTATTCCTGGAAGAGGCCGCGGGTGTTTCCAAATACAAGGAGCGGCGGCGCGAGACCGAGCTCAGGCTGCGCGATACGCGCGAGAACCTGACGCGCATCGACGACATCCGGCGCGAACTGGATAAGCAGATCACGCTGCTGGAAGCACAGGCCGAGGTCGCCGAGCGCTTTCACCAGCTCCAACAGCAGTTCGACACCGCCAATCAGCTCATCTGGCTGCTGAAGAAAAGCCAGGCCGCAGGCGACTGGGAAAAATCCCGGCGTCGCGTGGGGGCAATGGTCAACGAACTGGAAGCGGAAATGGCGGCCTTGCGCCGCGCGGAAAGCGAACTGGAACAGGCGCGCCTGTTGCATGTTGACGGTAGCGCCGCTACGCAGCAGGCTCAGGCGGCCTTGTATGAGGCCAACGCTGCGCTGAGCACCATCGAGCAACAGCTCAAGCACGCGCAGGAAAACGTCGATCGTGCCGAAGCCCGCCAGCGCGATCTCGCAGTCCAGCGCGGCCACGCCGAAACGCAAGACCTGGAGCGCCGCGCCGCGCTGGCTGAACAGGAAAGTCTGCTGCAGCAGGCCGAAACCCGCAGCGCCTCGGCAAAAACCGCTCTGGAGGCTTGCCGCATGGCCCTGCCGCAACGCGAAGCGCAGCAGCGTGCCGCGCAGCAGGCGATGGGAGCCGTGCAAAGTGCGCTGGCCAAGGCCGAGCAGGGCTTGCAAGTCGGCTTCACCAACCTCCAGTACCAGCACCGCCAACTGGACCAGCACCGGCAGCGCCAGCAACGGCTGGAGGCCGAAAGGAACAATATCGTATTGCCGGACCTGGCAATGCTTACCGATAAAGAATCGCAGCAGCGGCATGCCCGACAGCAGTTGAATGCGCTGGAGGCGGAAATCATTACCTTGCAGGAACGCGAAACCGTCGAGCAGACTGCGCTGCATCAGGCGCAACTTGTCGTGCATGAACAGGCACGCCACATCGCGCAACTGGAGGCGCAGCTTGCCACCCTGCACAAGATTCAGCAGGCCGTAGGCAGCGACGCCAAGCTCGGCGAATGGCTGAAGCAGCATGGGATGGCCGAGCACGCACGCTTCTGGCAAGCGGTGCGCGTGAAAGCCGGCTGGGAGACCGCGGTGGAAAGCGTGCTGGGCGAGCGGCTCAATGCGCTGATGCTGGAGTCGTTGGCTGCGGTGCAGGGGCTGCCGCAGCCGCCGGCACCGCTGGTGTTTTGCGCGCCGGCCGCACAGGCAGCCGTGGCGGAGACGGCGCACGGTCTTAAACCGCTAGCGCAATGGGTGACCCCATTGGCTGCAGAGGTTGCCAGCATCGCCGACGATTGGCTTGCGGGCATCTATGGCGCCGATAGCCACGCCGATGCACTGAACAAGCGCGAGCAACTACGCGATGGCGAATGGCTGGCATGTCCGGAGGGCCATCTGGTCAGCCGCACCAGCGTGCGCTTGTATGCGCCGGGCTCGGCCTTGCATGGCGTGTTGGAACGCCAGCGCGAACTGGACGCGCTGCAAGCGCAATTGCCGGAACAAAAAAATACCCTCGCCAGCGCGGAAGCAGGGCTCGATGCGTTGCAGGAATCCCTCGGTGAAATTCGCCGCCAGCTGGGCGAGCAGCGTCATGCGCAAAAGCAGCTTGGGAGCCGGCAGCATGCGCTGATGATGGAAGTGCAGAAACTCTGCCAGCAGCGTCAGCATGCGGAAGAACGGCTGCAGCAATTTGCGAAAGAGCTGGAAGAACTGGCGCACCAGGTTGCCGAAGGGGAGGGGCAGCTGCAGGTGACGCAAGCGGCCAATACCTCCCAGGAAGCGGAATTGCGGAAGCTGAAACAGCAGCGCGACGAACAGCGAGAAACGCTGACAGCGGCAGATGACATGCTGGCACAGGCTCGCGAAGCGTCGCACCAGGTGGAGCACGCAGCGCGCGAAGCGGAATTCAATATAAACATAATAACAAATAAAATCAATGAAATAAATAATACAATTAAAGTTTTGGAGGAACAAAAAATCGGGTTGGAAAGCCAACTGCGGGAAACACAATCCCTGCGCGCCAGCCATGACATCGCGGCGATCAAGACGGCACTGGAATCCGCCGTCGAAACCCGACGCCGGCGCGAAGAAGCGATGGCCGCCGCGCGCAATGCGCTGTCCGGCATCGAGGCCAGCCTCACCGATATTGACCGTCGGCGCATGCAGGCCGAGCAAGGACTGCACCCGTTGCGCGACCGCCTGGAACAATCGCGCCTGGCCGAGCAGGAAGCCCGGCTGCATTTCGAGCATTGCGCGGAAGCCCTGGCCGGGGCGGACGAAGAAGCGCTTGCGATGCAGCTGGAAAAATCGGCGCGCCCGGCCGACATGAGCCGCAAGGCCGAAACATTGCAGCAGGAAATCGCCGCGCTGGGCGCCGTCAACCTCGCCGCCATAGACCAGCTGACCAGCGAACGGGAACGAGCCGGCTACCTGGATGCCCAGGCGCTGGACCTGAACTCCGCGATTGAAACGCTGGAAGAAGCCATCCGCCGCATCGACCGCGAAACCCGCAGCCGCCTGCAGTTGACCTTCGACGAAGTCAACCGCAACTTTGCCGAGCTGTTCACCGTGCTATTCAACGGCGGCCAGGCAAGACTGGAGCTGCTGGGCGAGGAAATCCTGGACACCGGCATACAGGTGTTCGCGCAGCCGCCGGGCAAGAAAAACAGCACTATCCATCTGCTGTCCGGCGGCGAAAAAGCGCTGACTGCGCTGGCGCTGGTGTTCGCGCTGTTCCGCCTCAACCCGGCGCCGTTCTGCCTGATGGACGAAGTAGATGCGCCGCTGGACGACAGCAACACCGAGCGCTTTTGTGCGATGGTAAAAAAAATGTCGGAATTCACGCAATTCGTGTTCATTTCCCACAACAAGATCGCGATGGAAATGGCGCAGCAACTGGTGGGCGTGACGATGCAGGAATCCGGTGTTTCGCGCGTGGTGGAAGTCGACGTGGAAGAAGCCCTGCGCATGGCGGAAATTATCTGAGGGAAATTGCCTGGGATGTATACGCTGCTGAAAATATCCGCTTCGGCTGGCATCGTCGCCGCGGTTTCGGGGCTGGCCAGGCGCGACTGTTGGCCGGGCAGCCTGCTGGCCTCTTTGCCAACCATCTCGCTCTTGGCTATAGTCTGGCTTTACGCGGCACACGCGATGCCGAAAGGGTCGCGGCGCTGTCCACCGGAATTTTCTGGCTGGCGCTGCCGTCAATGTCGTTCTTCATTATTGCCTTGCCGTTGCTGCTGCGGATGACAATGAATTTCTGGCTGAGCCCGGTGGTTGCACTGGGGATCATGTTTGCCTGCTATCTGGCTGATGATGGCTTTGCTCAAAAAACCGGAGTACAACCTTAAATGAGTCAATTGCAAATCGGTCTGGTTTCCCTTGGCGCCCTCATTATCCTGGCGGTGCTGATGTTCAACTGGTGGCAGGAGCGCAATATCAAGCGCGAAATGGTGCGCCGTTTCGAAGGCCCAATCGACGACGTGCTGATGGAAGAACTGAGCGGCGAGCATGAGGCGGAAACGACGGAGGACCTCATGATCGATGATGATTTTCGCATCGGTTCCGCGGCCGCACCCGATGAGGAAACAGCCATCCCGGAGCTGGTGGAGAAAGAAGTTGTCATCGTTGTCGAATCCATCGTCGAAGCGGAGTTTGCTGAAGCCGTTCCTGAGGCAGCGCCGATACCGCAACCGGATGTTGTTGCCGCTGCAGAAGTCATTGCCGACGGGCTTGCGCCAGAGCCTGTCTGGATCAGCAATCCTGCGGATGCGGATGCCCTCCCGATAGAGTTGCCGCCCAATGTCGACCCGCAGATCGACGAGATCGCCATTATCACGCCGAACCGGGCATGTATCGGCGGCGCGATCCGCGAGGCATTGCTGCCATTGCCGGTATTCCAGAAATCAGTGCGCTGGCTGGGCCGGGAGGTCGGTGGCAAGGTGTCCGTGATAACCAAGGAACACGAGCAAACCCGGTTTACCCACATTATTTGCGCGCTGCAGCTGGCCGACCGCTCCGGCCCCGCCCATGGTGAGGATTTGCGCAATTTCCATGCAAAAGTAGAGGATCTCACCGCCCGCGTCGGCGGAGGACTGGAATGGCGCGAGCATGGCGACCCGTTGCAGTATGCGCGCGACCTCGACCGGTTCTGCATCGACGTCGACGTCATGATCAGCCTGCAGCTCACCGGCGGTGGTAGCGCTCCTTTTGCCGGGACCAAACTACGCGGCGTGGCCGAAGCCGGCGGCTTGACGCTGCAGGAAGACGGCCAGTTCCATTACCTCAACGAAGAGGGCGCCAGCCTGTTCGTTCTGGTCAGCCAGGACAGGCGCTCATTGACCGCCGACCTGCTGCGTACCGCGCAGCTGCATGGCATCGTGTTGCTGATGGACGTGCCGCGCGTTGCCAATGGTACAGAGGCATTCAACCTGATGGTGATGCTGGGCCGCAAACTGGAGACAGCGCTCTCGGCCAGGCTGATGGACGAGAATCAGCAGCAGCTGGGCGAAACCGAAATCGACAAGATACGCCAGCAACTCAAGGTGATCTATTCAAAAATGCTGGCACGCGGCATCACGCCCGGCAGTGCGTCTGCGCTGCGGCTATTTTCCTGAGCCGTGCTTTATCCGGATACTTTCCAGAATCATGGCTGTCCCTGAAGAATTGGCGCAACGTGCCGAATATTTGCGCACGGAAATCGAGCGCCACAATCATCTTTACTACGTGCTGGATGCTCCCGAAATCCCGGATGCGGAGTTCGACCGGCTATTCCGCGAATTGCAATCGCTGGAAGCGCAGTATCCGCAACTGGCAACCGCCGACTCCCCGACGCAGCGCGTGGGCGGCGCAGCGCTTTCCGAGCTGGCTCCGGTACGGCACCGGGTGCCCATGCTGTCCATCGAAACAGAAACCGACATTACGCCAAACGGCGCTCAAGCGTTCGACGCCAGGACACGCAAAAGGCTGGGACTCGCGAGCAGCGACTCGCCGGTTGAATACGCGGCAGAATTGAAATTCGATGGCCTGGCCATCAGCTTGCGCTATGAAAATGGAATACTCGCGCAAGCCGCCACGCGCGGCGACGGTGAAGTGGGGGAGGATGTCACCCGGAATATCCGGACCATTCGTCAAATTCCGCTTCGCCTCATCGGCGTAGCCCCGGAGGTGCTGGAGGTACGAGGCGAAATCTATATGAGCCGCCCCGATTTCGAGCGTTATAACGAGCGTCAGCGGGCGCAAGGCAAGCCTGCTTTGGTTAATCCCCGCAACGGCGCCGCCGGCAGCATTCGGCAGCTGGATTCCAGGCTGGCGGCGCAGCGTCCGCTATCTTTTTTCGTGTATGGACTGGGCGAGACTCGAGGCTGGGATGTGCCGGCCACGCACGGCGCAGTTTTGGACAAATTGCAATCGTTCGGTTTTCCTGTCTGCCCGGAGCGCGTCGTCGGCCCGGGCGCGGAAACGCTGATCGCGTTTCATCAGGTGGTTTCGCGGAAACGCGATGCGTTGCCCTACGATATAGACGGCGTGGTGTACAAGGTCAACCGGCTCGGCCTGCAGCGCGAACTGGGCTTCCGCAGCCGCGAGCCGAACTGGGCGGTAGCGCACAAGTTTCCTGCCCAGGAGGAAATGACAATCGTCGAGAACATCGATGTGCAGGTGGGCCGCACCGGCGCCATTACCCCTGTGGCACGGTTGAAACCTGTTTTTGTCGGCGGCGTCACCGTAACCAATGCCACGCTCCACAACCAGGACGAAATCGACCGCAAGGACGTGCGTATTGGCGATACCGTAATCGTCCGCCGTGCCGGGGATGTCATTCCGGAAGTGGTTTCCGTGATCCGGAGCCGTCGCCCCGCGGCATCGCAGCCTTATCACCTGCTCGAAGCCATCCATCATGTCTGTCCCGTCTGCGGCTCGCATGCGATGCGGCTGCCGGACGAAGCGGTGGTGCGCTGCACCGGCGGCCTGTTCTGCCCGGCACAGCGCAAGCAGGCGATCCTGCATTTTGCCGGCCGCCGCGCGATGGATATCGATGGCCTGGGCGATAGGCTGGTCGAGCAACTGGTCGACCAAGGCCATGTGCATCGCTTGTCCGACTTGTATCGGCTGGACCTGGACACCTTGTCTGCCTTGGAGCGCATGGGCGAAAAATCGGCCCAAAACCTGCTGGATGCGATCGACAAAAGCCGGCATACGACGCTGGCACGGTTTATTTTCGCGCTTGGCATACGCAACGTGGGCGAAGCCACGGCCAAGGATCTGGCGCGCCATTTCGGTGGTCTGGATGCGTTGCTGCAAGCGGATGCCGAAGCCTTGCAGCAGGTGCCGGACGTTGGCCCCGTGGTGACTGAATCCATCCTGCAATTCTTCTCGGAACCGCATAATCTCGAAGTGATCGCGCAATTGCGCATGCTGGGCGTAGCCTGGGAGGAGGGCGCGCCGATGAGGCCGGGCGGGGCGCTCGTGAACAAGACCTTCGTGCTTACCGGCACGCTGCCGTCCTTGTCGCGGGATGAGGCAAAAGAGAAAATCGAGGCCGCGGGCGGCAAGGTGGCTGGCAGCGTCTCGAAAAAAACCGATTTCGTCGTCGCCGGCAGTGAGGCCGGCAGCAAGCTGGTCAAAGCGCAGGAATTGAACATCGTCATCATCGGCGAAGCCGAATTGATGAATATGCTGGGGGAAGCGTCATGAAACAGCAGGCTGCGCTTGCGGACATCATCGCCATCGCCAAACGTGCCGGAAATGCGATCATGGCGGTTTACGCGCAGGATATCGAAGTCCGGCACAAACAGGATAATTCGCCGCTGACGCAAGCCGACCTGGCGGCCCATGACATTATCGAATCCGGCCTGGCAGCGCTCATCCCCGAACTGCCGGTTTTGTCCGAGGAATCTGCCGCAATCCCTTTCACCACGCGCCGCCAATGGGATAGCTACTGGCTGGTTGACCCTCTCGACGGTACGCGGGAATTCATCAAACGCAATGGCGAATTCACCGTCAACATCGCGCTGATCGAAAATCACCGCCCCGCACTGGGAGTGGTATATGCACCGGCGCTCGACCTGCTGTTTTTTGCGACTGCCGGCCACGGCGCATTCCGGCAGTTAGGCAACAAATCGCCGCAAGCCATACGTGCCCGCGAGTTCGATTCCACGCAAGTCACCGTTGCCGGCAGCCGTTCGCATGCCAGCGAAGAGCTTCTAAGCTTTCTTGACCGCATGGGCCCGCATATGCTGATCAGCATGGGAAGTTCGCTCAAGATCTGCCTGGTGGCAGAAGGGCGCGCGGATGTTTATCCGCGCCTGGGGCTGACCTCGGAATGGGATACCGCCGCCGCGCAATGCGTGCTGGAAGAAGCGGGAGGACGGCTGATAGGTTTGGATGGAGCGTCATTCCGCTATAACCTGAAAGAGTCTTTGCTCAATCCGCATTTTTTTGCGGTAGGTGCAGGCAATCATGACTGGACGCAGTACTTATGAAAAAAATCCTGCTTATTTGTTTGGCTGCTTTTCCTGCAATCGGCCATGCGGACGATGCTGTGCAGGCCTGCCAGAAAGCGCTGGCAGCGGGTGACTATAACCAGGCTCTGCAATCGGTCCGGAATACGCAGGGATTCGAAAGCATGATGTGCAAAGGGCGAGCCCACCAAGGACGCGGCGATCATGCTGATGCCGCGGCTACGTTCGCTGACGCCGAAAAAAGCGCGCGCGAACCGTTCGATCAAATGCTGGCGATTACGTTTCGCGCTCGTGCCACGCAAGCGGCCGGCAAAACCGACGAAGCGCTGGGCCATTACGACCGCAGCCTGAAAATCGCCCGTCAGCTCGGACAAAAGCAGGCATTGATGATCAATCTCAACGAAAGCGGCCAGCTGCTGCAAAATAAGGGCGACGTGCATGCGGCCTTGGAGAGGTACCGCGAGGCCTACACCGACGCCGCCAACGACAACGAGCGCTCCGAATGCGATCAATTGATTGCCGCGGCATTTAGCCGTTTGGGCGAGCACGATCGCGCCATCGAGTACCAGATCAAAAGCGTGATGCTGGAAGAGCGCAGCGGGGATTTCGACCACTACCTCAACGCCAAACTTGAATTGGCCGCCCTCGCCATTGCCGCAAAAGACTTCGTCCGCGCCCAGAAAGAGCTGGAAGCCAGTCTGGACCAGGCCCAAAGCGCCGGCAGCAGCTACTGGGAAGCGAAGGCGTTGTTTTATAAAGGGCAGCTTGAAAAAGCACGAGACAACTCCGAACAAGCCCGGACCCTGCTAAAGCAGGCACTCGATCTCGCCAATAAAATTGGAGCCGGGTCGCTAGCCGGACAGATATCTTCCGAACTCAAGCAATAACCTCTCAGGCGCCCATGCGGATCAAATTAATTGCATTTATTTTTACCATAACAATCAGTTTATTAGCGGTTGGTGTTGTAGCTTTTTATTACATCAATAAAAACGATGCTGCACGAAGCCATCAAGAACAATGGGAGGAAAAAGCAGCCGATCTCACCAGCAAAGTCGAAGTGTTCAACATGATCTTGCCATGTAAGCCAGCCCCTGATGGCTCAACCGTCATAGCGCATGCCGACATGGTTCTTGATGTTCCCCTCAAATCCCGCTTAACGATTGAGCAAAGCAATAGCAAATTGCGCGACATTATCTCAACCGTTTTCCGGTCTAGCAGTATCGCTGATCTCAACGCCGACAGCGATTTGAAAAAACTTAAAAACCAGATCACGGAAAAAATAAAATCGGAATTGAATATCCGGGTCCTGGACATCCTGTTCTTGAGATTTGATTATGATGTACTAGAGTCAAGGGGAGGGTGAGTAGACGTTTGTTTCATTGTGTAGAGAATCTAACAAACCCCACAACTTCAATTGGGCAAGTTGGCTGGAAAAATTTAATTCATTTAAAATTCAATTTGTTGTACATGTTCCTGTCGGTGGCATAAGGATTGCTTTTACTGAGTTAACTCGACCCATTCGGGACATAACTCATGAAGCACTTGCCAATTTATCTCGATTATTCCGCTACTACTCCGGTCGATCCGCGTGTGGCTGAGAAAATGATTCCTTATCTCACCGAACACTTCGGTAATGCGGCCAGCCGCTCCCATGCGTTCGGCTGGGAAGCGGAAAAAGCCGTCGAGACTGCCCGCGAGCAGGTGGCTGCATTGGTCAACTGCGACCCCAAGGAGATCATCTGGACCAGCGGCGCGACGGAATCGAATAATCTTGCCATTAAAGGCGCGGCGCATTTCTACTCCGGCAAGGGCAAGCACCTCATTACGGTCAAAACTGAGCACAAGGCGGTGCTGGATACGGTACGCGAGCTGGAGCGCCAGGGCTTCAGCGCAACCTATCTTTCGCCCCTGGAAAACGGTCTGATCGACCTCGAAGCATTCAAGGCAGCAATCCGCCCGGACACCATATTTACCTCGGTGATGCTGGTCAACAACGAGATCGGCGTGATTCAGGATATCGAAGCCATCGGCAACATCTGCCGCGAGAAAGGCATCGTGTTCCATGTCGATGCCGCGCAGGCCACCGGCAAGACGGAGATCGACCTGGCGAAGCTGCCGGTCGATCTGATGAGCTTTTCCGCGCACAAGACCTACGGCCCCAAGGGTATCGGTGCCCTGTACGTGTGTCGCAAACCGCGCGTGCGTCTGGAAGCGCAGATGCATGGCGGTGGCCACGAGCGCGGCTTCCGCTCCGGCACCCTGCCCACGCACCAGATCGTCGGCATGGGCGAGGCGTTCCGCATCGCCGGCCTGGAGCTCGCTTTGGAGAACAAACGCATCCGCAAGCTGCGCGACAAGCTGTGGGCCGGGCTGTCCGGGATCGAAGAAGTCTATCTCAACGGCGACATGGACCAGCGTGTTCCGCACAACCTCAACGTCAGCTTCAACTACGTCGAGGGCGAGTCGCTCATGATGGCGGTTAAGGATCTGGCGGTGTC
Source organism: Novimethylophilus sp. (assembly GCF_036504375.1). Lineage (NCBI taxonomy): Bacteria > Pseudomonadati > Pseudomonadota > Betaproteobacteria > Nitrosomonadales > Methylophilaceae > Novimethylophilus > Novimethylophilus sp. The sequence continues at coordinate 37,508 of NZ_DASXVH010000066.1, read as the reverse complement.
CAGCGGTTCGGCCTGTACTTCGTCCAGCCTGGAACCATCCTACGTCCTGCGTGCTATCGGCCGCGAGGACGAACTGGCGCACAGTTCGATCCGCTTCTCCATCGGACGTTACACCACCGAGGAGGATATCGAGTACGCGATCATGCTGATCAAGGAAAAGATCGGCAAGCTGCGCGACCTTTCCCCGCTGTGGGACATGTTCAAGTCCGGCATCGACCTTTCCTCCGTGAGTTGGGCGCATGGCACGGAATCACATCGCGGCCCCGAAAAAGTGGCGGCCTGAAACAGCTGACTGGTACAGGAGAACATCATGGCATACAGCGACAAGGTATTGGATCACTACGAAAATCCGCGCAACGTCGGCTCTTTCAACCAGGAAGACCCAGATATCGGTACCGGCATGGTGGGGGCACCCGCCTGCGGCGACGTGATGAAGCTACAGATCAAGGTGGGTGAAAACGGCATCATCGAAGACGCCAAGTTCAAGACCTACGGCTGCGGTTCTGCCATCGCCTCGTCCTCGCTGGTCACGGAAATGCTCAAGGGCAAGACGCTGGACCAGGCGCTGGAGATCAAGAATACGAACATCGCAGAGGAGCTCGCTCTCCCACCGGTGAAAATCCATTGCTCTGTGCTGGCCGAAGACGCCATTCGCGCTGCCATTAACGATTACCGCAGCAAGAACGCCACCGAGACTGAAGGCTACGTGGCCTGCAAGTCTGCCGCATAGAACCCATTTCAGGAGATCAGGACATGTCCGAAACCGCCACGCTCGATCCCATTATTTTTACTTCCAACGCTGCCGGCAAGGTCAGCGAGATGCTCGCCGAGGAAGGCGACGCCAGTCTCAAACTGCGCGTCTACGTCACCGGCGGCGGCTGCTCCGGCTTTCAGTACAGCTTCGCCTTCGACAACCAGGTCGCCGAAGACGATACGGTGCTGGAAAAGGACGGCGTCACGTTGCTGGTCGACGCGATGAGCTTCCAGTACCTGGTGGGTGCCACCATCGATTACCAGGAAGGCCTGGAAGGCGCGCGCTTCGTCATTACCAACCCCAACGCCACCTCCACCTGCGGTTGTGGCAGTTCGTTCTCGGTATAGAGATAGGAGAATCGACATGGCTGTTACGTTGACTGCAACCGCCGCAACGCGCGTGCAGAAGTTTCTCGCCAGCCGTGGCAAGGGCATCGGCCTGCGTGTCGGCGTCAAGACCTCGGGCTGTTCCGGTATGGCCTACACGCTGGAGTTCGTGGACGAGGCCGCGCCGGAAGATATGATTTTCGACAGCAACGGGGTAAAAGTGCTGGTCGATCCTGCCAGCCTGGTTTACCTCGACGGCACCGAACTGGATTATGCCAAGGAAGGGTTGAACGAAGGCTTCAAGTTCAACAACCCCAACGCCAAGGCTAACTGCGGCTGCGGCGAGAGTTTCAGTGTCTAGCGTCATGGAGAACCTGAGCGGTACCAACTATTTCGATCTGTTTGGCCTGGCGCCGCGCTTCGCCATCGATCTGAACAGCCTGGAGCTGTCTTTCCGGCGCCTGCAGGCCGAGGTGCACCCGGATCGCCATGCCAGCCACACCGAAAACGAGCAGCGCATGGCGCTGCAGCTTTCCACTGCGGTCAATGACGGCTATCGCACCCTGCGCCATCCGGCCAGCCGCGCGCAATGCCTGATCGGTTTGGCCGGAAAATCCGGAGCCGACGCCTCTGCCGCTGTTGCGCCGGCATTCCTGATGGCGCAGATGGAGTGGCGCGAGGCGATCGAGGAAGCGCGGGGCGCCAGCAATGCCGCAGCACTGGAAGCCTTGTCGCGCCGCCTGCGCCACAAGGTCGTCGTGCACGAGAAAGAGTTGGCGGTGGCGCTGGATGAACGCGGAGATTTCGACGCTGCCGCGCAGCGGGTCAATGAGTTGCGTTTCTACGAAAAACTGCGCGTCGAGATCGACGACGCATTGGACCGGTTGGATAGCTAATGGCACTGCTCCAGATCACCGAACCCGGCCAGAGCGCCGCGCCGCATCAACACCGGCTGGCGGTCGGCATCGACCTTGGCACCACGCATTCGCTGGTGGCCTCGGTGCGCAGCGGTACCGCGGAAGTGCTACCGGACGCCTCAGGCCGCGCCTTGCTGCCCTCGGTGGTGCGCTACGGCTCCGGCGGTGAGGTGGGCGTGGGTTGGGAGGCGCGCGATGGCGCAGCCAAAGATCCCCGCAACACCATCGTCTCGGTAAAGCGCTTCATGGGGCGCGGCGCGGCCGACATCGCCGACGCGGCCAACCTGCCTTACCAGTTCGTCGAGGCCCCCGGCATGGTCAAGCTCAAGACCGTAGCGGGCGAACTCAGCCCGGTCGAAGTTTCCGCCGAAATCCTCAAGGTGCTGCGCCTGCGCGCCGAGGAAAGCCTGGGCGGCGAGTTGTCCGGCGCGGTGATTACGGTTCCCGCCTATTTCGACGATGCCCAGCGCCAGGCCACCAAGGATGCGGCGCGGCTGGCCGGCCTGTCCGTGCTGCGCCTGCTCAACGAGCCGACCGCCGCGGCCATCGCCTACGGACTGGATAACGCATCGGAAGGCATCTACTGCGTCTACGACCTGGGTGGCGGGACTTTTGATTTCTCCATCCTGCGCCTCACGCGCGGGGTGTTCGAGGTGCTTGCTACCAGCGGTGACTCGGCACTGGGCGGCGACGATTTCGACCGCTGCATATACGGCTGGCTGGTGGAAATACTCAAACTGCCGATATTGGGACCGGAAGACGCCCGCCTGCTGCTCACCGAATCCCGTCTCGCCAAGGAGCGCCTGACCGATGCGCCGGCCACGGAATTTTCCTGCGTGTTGTCGGACGGTGCGCCGATTGACGCCATCCTCAGCCGCGAGGTGTTCGTCGAGTTGACCAAGCCGCTGCTGGCCAGAACTTTCAGCCCGGTGCGCCGTGCCTTACGCGATGCCGGCTTACAGGTGGAGGAGGTGCAGGGCGTGGTGCTGGTAGGCGGCGCCACCCGCATGCCGCATCTGCGGCTGGGGGTGACCGAATTCTTTTTCCGTGAACCGCTCACCAATCTCGACCCGGACAAGGTAGTAGCATTGGGCGCTGCCATCCAGGCCAACGCGCTGGCTGGAAATGGAGGCGGGGACGAACTGCTGCTGCTGGACGTGATCCCGCTCTCGCTGGGTATCGAGACCATGGGCGGTTTGAGCGAAAAGATTATTCCGCGCAATTCCACCATTCCTTCGGCGCGGGCACAGGACTTCACCACCTTCAAGGACGGCCAGACCGCCATGAGTTTCCACGTGGTGCAGGGCGAGCGCGAACTGGTGTCGGAATGCCGCTCGCTGGCGCGCTTCGAATTGCGCGGCATTCCGCCCATGGTGGCGGGGGCGGCGCGCATCCGGGTGACCTTCCAGGTGGATGCCGACGGCCTGCTGTCGGTATCGGCACGGGAACAGACCACGGGTGTCGAATCGCACATTACGGTGAAGCCTTCCTATGGCCTTACCGATGCCGAAATTGCCGGCATGCTTACCGCCGGCATTTCCAATGCCGAGCATGACAAGCGCATGCGCGCCCTGCGCGAGGCCCAGGTGGATGCGCGGCGCCTGCTGGACGCGACCGAAACCGCAATGGCCGAGGATGGGCACGAACTGCTCAGCAAACCCGAGTGGGACGCGATCTGGAGCAAGATTTACGAGCTTGCCGAAATTCTGCTGATGGGCGATGCGAACAGCCTGGAATCGTTGCGCCAGGTCACTGAAGCGCTCAATGCCGCCACTGCCGCTTTCGCCGGCCGCCGCATGGATGCTTCCATCCGCAAGGCGCTGTCGGGGAAACAAATTGAAAATATCGAACTATGATCATAACCAATGCACTCCCTCTCCTCTCGCGGGAGAGGGTTGGGGTGAGGGGCTGCAATGACGATCATTAACGTCCTTCCTCATCCCAATACCTGCCCGGATGGCCTCGTCTTCGAGGCCAAGCCAGGCAAGGCGCTGTGCGACGCGCTGCTGGCCGCCGGGGTGGAAATTGAACATGCCTGCGACGGCGTGTGCGCCTGCAGCACTTGCCATGTCATCGTGCGCGAGGGCTTCACGTCGCTGGCTCCGGCCGGCGAAGAGGAAGAAGACCAGCTGGACGAAGCCTGGGGGCTGACGCCCACCTCCCGCCTGGCCTGTCAGGTTAGGATCGGGCAAACCCCGCTCACCGTCGAACTGCCGCGCTACAGCCTCAACCACGCGCGGGAGTACGAGTAAGAGCGTCTAACAAACCGAACTCGCTCGGCACCGATCTTCATGAGTTAACTAGATATTTGATGGCCTTGAGAAAGATTACCTCATCTTCCATGTTAGAGAGATTCAGAGGCATAAGAGTAATTATGCCGAGTTGCGTTTACCTAAACTAATACAATCACATCGCCGTACTTCGCCACGGTACTGTCGTGTGTGAGCAATTTGAGCGGTTCCGTAACTGCCTGTGCAACCAGCATCCGGTCGAACGGGTCGGCATGATGCATAGGAAGGGTTTCGGTAGCCGCAGCGACCCACAGGGCGATATGGGTGTCGAGCAGCGGCGTGGCACTGCATGCCCGTGTGATCGTGGCGGATTTTCTGGGCGTGAGCATTGCCGATGCTTGTAGCAAACCGGACAATTCTGGTGCAGGTGTGGATGTTTCACAACCTGATGATTTGTATTGATAAATTGACTTACCCTCAGGCTGGCACGGCAGATGCTTGATTAAGTTCAAATGACAGCCGAGCCAGCCATGCGACAAGCCAATCCCATCATCAACGACACTACCCTGCGCGACGGCGAACAGACCGCCGGGGTGGCGTTTGGCCGTGTGGAAAAACTGGCGATCGCCCGGTCTTTGGCCGATGCCGGCGTGCCGGAGCTGGAGGTGGGTATCCCGGCCATGGGCGGGGCCGAGATCGGTGATATCCGCGCCATCGCCGCGCTGAACCTGCCGAGCCGTCTGATGGTATGGGGCCGCATGACGGGAACCGACCTGGCCGCATGCGCAAAGTGCGGCGTGGAGATGGTCAACCTTTCGCTGCCGGTTTCCGATTTGCATATCGAGAAAAAACTACGCCGCGACCGCACCTGGGTGCTGGCGCAAGTTGCTTATTTCGTGCGCAAGGCGGTCGATCTCGGCTTGCAGGTATCGGTGGGCGGGGAAGATGCCTCGCGCGCCGATCAGTCTTTTGTTCTGCAGGTGGTCGAAACCGCGCAGGCCGCCGGGGCGCGCCGCTTCCGCTATGCCGATACGCTGGGCGTGCTCGACCCGTTCGCCACGCATGGGCGTATCTCCCGCCTTGCCGCTGCTACCGACCTCGAAATCGAAATCCATGCCCACGACGATCTGGGCATGGCCACGGCCAATTCCATTGCCGCCGTGCTGGCCGGCGCCAGCCACGTGAACACGACCGTGAATGGTTTGGGCGAACGCGCCGGCAACGCCCCGCTGGAAGAGGTGGTGATGGCGCTGTGGCGCATCCACGCCATCGAAACCGGAGTAGACATGCAGCGCTTCCCGGTCATTTCGCACCTGGTGGCCAAGGCTTCCGGTCGCGCAGTGGCGCTCAACAAGAGCATCGTCGGCGAGGCGGTGTTCACGCACGAATCCGGTCTGCATGTGGACGGCCTGCTGAAAGATCCGGCCACCTATGAAAACTTCGATCCGGCGCAGGTGGGACGTGACCGCAGATTAGTCCTCGGCAAGCATTCCGGCAGCCACGGTGTGAAGCATGCTTACGCGCAGCTTGGCATCAACCTGCAGGGGAACGAAGCGCCGCAGGTGCTGGCGCGGATTCGCCAGTTCGCCAACGCGACCAAGCGCAATCCCCAAACCGAAGACCTGATGCGCCTGTACCTGGAAGCAGTGCAGGTGCAGGCGTCGGGACAATAGGAGCAGGCCATGGACACCTCTACACACCAGCCTTCCCTGCTGCAATTACTGCGGGAGGATCTGAACTGCGTGTTCGAGCGCGACCCGGCGGCGCGCAACCGGCTGGAAGTGCTGCTGACCTATCCCGGCCTGCACGCGATCGTTGCCCATCGGTTGGCACACGGCCTGTGGAAGCGCGACCTGCGCTTCGCCGCGCGCTGGCTGAGCTATTTCACCCGCATGTTCACGCAGATTGACATCCATCCGGGTGCCGCCATCGGCAGACGGTTTTTCATCGACCACGGTTGCGGCGTAGTGATCGGCGAAACGGCGGAAATCGGCAACGACGTAACGCTGTATCACGGCGTGACTCTGGGCGGTGTTTCGTGGAACCCCGGCAAGCGCCATCCGACCTTGTGCGATGGCGTCATGGTAGGCGCCGGCGCCAAGATCCTGGGACCGGTCACGGTTGGCAAGCTGGCGCGGGTAGGTGCGAACTCCGTGGTGATTCACGATATCCCCGAAAGTATGACCGTGGTCGGCATTCCCGGCCGCGTGGTGCTGCCGGAAGACCAGCGCCGCCAGCCGCAGCGCGGCATCGACCTTGACCATCATCTGATGCCTGACCCGGTGGGGCGGGCCGTGGCGACGCTGCTGGGCCGTATCGACGACCTGGAAGCGCAATTGGTGATGCTGAAGCGCGAACAGGCGGCGGGTAGGCAAGACCTGGTGGAGGCCGGCACCCCGGCTAACAACGCCCGCATCGTCACGATACATTGAATTTTCAACCTGGAGCCATCATGAGCCAACTACTCGACACCATGCAGAAGTTTTCTGCGGCCGAAGAATTTCTCGATTTTCTGGGCGTGGACTATGCCCCGCAGGTGGTGCATGTGAACCGTCTGCACATCCTGAAGCGCTTTCAGCAGTACCTCGGCCACGACCCGGTGCAGAAAGATTTGCCGGAGGCAGAGGAGCGTGCTGCCTACAAGGATAGGCTGCAGCATGCCTACCAGGACTTCGTGCAGTCCAACGCCGTCACCGAGAAGGTGTTCAAGGTGTTTCAGGACGCGGAAGGCGTGCAGACCGTGAGCGTGAAGAAACTCAAGACTACTTTGGAAGAGCGCCGCGTCTGATTGTCGGGTTTGCGACAAAGTGCAAAGCGCCGTCACCAGTTTATAACTTATTGAAATATTTGTAAAAATAGCATCATGCCCAGTTTGGCATGGAGGTTGCTGTAGTCAGGGTAAGGCAATTCACGGAGCGAGACATGCATATCGTTGTCTGCATCAAGCAAGTCCCGGATAGCGCGCAAATTCGCGTGCATCCAGTGACCAACACCATCATGCGCCAGGGCGTGCCGGCCATCGTCAACCCCTATGACCTCTATGCGCTGGAAGAAGCGCTACGCCTCAAGGACCAGTACGGCGGGCGAGTGACGGTGCTGACCATGGGTCCGCCGATGGCAGAGGCGGCATTGCGCAAAGCCATTTCCTACGGCGCGGACGATGCGGTGCTGGTGACCGACCGCGTGTTCGCCGGCTCCGATACGCTGGCGACCAGCTACGCGCTGGCCTCGGCCATCGGCCAGATTCACAAGGATATGCCGGTCGACCTGGTGTTTACCGGCAAGCAGACCATCGACGGCGACACCGCGCAGGTCGGCCCCGGCATTGCAAAAAGGCTCGACATGCAGTTGCTGACTTACGTTTCCAAGGTGCGCGAGCTGGATGTGGAAAAGAAGGAAATCGTCGTGGAGCGCCGTTCGGAAGGCGGCGTGCAGGTGCTGAAGACGCGCATTCCCAGTCTGATCACGGTGCTGGAAGGCAACAACGAAATGCGGTTTGCGACCATGGCCAACATGTTCCGCGCCTCGCGCTATCCGGTGAAGATATGGAACAAGGAACTGGCGGGCATCGAGGATCCCACCAAGACCGGTCTCAAGGGTTCGCCCACCGTCGTTTCCAAGGTGTTCGCGCCGACACCTCGCGCGGTCAAGGCCGAGATCATCCAGTGCGAGAGCAACGACCCCAAGGATTTGAGCGTGACCCTGCTGGCCAAGATGTTCACCAAGCATCCGAAGCTGGAGCGGGAAATAGCGAAAAGGGCAGGGTAAAGCGTGATCGAGCCCACGCCTTTGCGAGCGAGCCGTGAGCCCACCTCGTGCCAGGCAATGCGGGCGAGACCGCCTGCGGTACAACAAAGTACATGAGAAGGATGAAACAATGAGCGAAACAACCGAACCTAAAAAGCCGGTGGGCAAGAAGCGCGTCGAGCTGGACGAGCGGCTCAAGGCCTACAAGGGCATCTGGGTGTTCGTCGAACACGAGCGCGGCGCGATCCACCCGGTTTCGCTGGAACTGCTGGGCGAGGGCCGCAAACTGGCCGACAATCTCGGTGTGGAACTGGCCGGGGTGGTGATGGGGGTGCCGAATGATGCCACGCGCAGCTTCTGCCACGAGGCGTTCTTTCACGGCGCCGATCTGTGCTACCTGATCGAAGACCTGCTGCTCACCGATTATCGCAACGAGCCATACACCAAGGGGTTGACCGACCTGGTCAACAAATACCAGCCGGAAATTCTGCTGCTGGGTGCGACCACGCTGGGCCGCGACCTGGCCGGCAGCGTGGCGACCACGCTCAAGACCGGGCTGACAGCGGACTGTACCGAGCTTAACGTGGACATGGAAGCGCGCAGTCTGCTGGCAACCAGACCGACCTTTGGTGGCAGCCTGCTGTGCACCATCCAGACCCTCAACTATCGCCCGCAGATGGCGACCATACGGCCGCGCGTGATGGCGATGCCGGATCGCGATGCCGCACGTACTGGCCGCATCCTGGAAGCTCCCTTGGGCATGGTGGAAAGCTCGATTATCACCAAGGTTCTGGAATTCATCCCCGACGAGATGCAGGACAAGCCGCAACTGCCGTTCGCCGACATCATCGTCTCCGGCGGGCGCGGCATGAAGAAGCCGGAAAACTTCAAGCTGATCTGGGATCTGGCGCTGGTGCTGGGGGCCGAGGTCGGTGCCACGCGGCCGGTAGTGCAGGCGGGCTGGGTCGATCTGGAGCGCCAGGTCGGGCAGTCCGGCAAGACGGTGCGCCCCAAGCTCTACATCGCCGCCGGGATTTCCGGGGCGATCCAGCACCGCGTCGGCATGGATGCCTCGGACGTCATCATCGCCATCAACAACGACCCCAATGCACCCATTTTTGATTTCGCACACTACGGCATCGTCGGCAACGCCATGACCATCTTGCCGGCGCTGACCGAGGCATTCCGGGTGCATCTGGCAACCGCAAGAAAGGCAGGTTAATTGTGGCCGAAAAATTTGATGTCATCGTCGTCGGCGCCGGGCCTTCCGGCAATGCGGCGGCCTATCGGCTGGCAAACGCGGGCTTGAGCGTGCTGCAAATCGAGCGCGGCGAATCGCCCGGCTCCAAGAACGTGCAGGGTGCCATCCTCTATTCCGACGCGCTGGAAAAACTGATTCCGGACTTCCGCGATGATGCGCCGCTGGAGCGCCACATCATCGAACAGCGCATGTGGGTGCTGGACGATGACTCCTATATCGGCTCGCATTACCGCTCCGATACCTTCAACAAGCAGCCCTATAACCGCTATACCATGATCCGTTCGCAGTTCGACAAGTGGTTCTCGGAGCGGGTGCAGAAGGCCGGCGCGCTGCTGATCTGCGAAACCACGGTTTCCAACTTGCTGCTGGACGGCAACCGCGTCATCGGCGTGCAGACCGACCGCCAGGGCGGCGAGATTTACGCCGACGCGGTGATCCTGGCCGATGGGGTGAATTCGCTGCTGGCCAGGAAGGCCGGCTTCCACCCTGAGCTGCATCCCAAGGACGTGGCGCTGGCGGTGAAGGAAATCCACTTCATGCCGCAGGAACTGATCGAGCAGCGCTTCAACGTCACCGGCGACGAGGGCGTGGTGATCGAAATGGTGGGCAAGATTACCAAGGGCATGATGGGCACCGGCTTTCTCTACACCAACCGCGAGTCCATCACCATCGGCGTGGGTTGCATGCTGTCCGACTTCAAGACGCAGCAGACCACGCCTTACGCACTGCTGGAGCAGATGAAAGCGCATCCGGCGATCACGCCCATAATCCAGGGCGGCGAGATGAAGGAATATACCGCCCACCTGATTCCGGAAGGCGGCTACAACGCCATGCCGGATCTCTATGGCGACGGCTGGATGATCGTCGGCGACGCCGGCATGTTCGTCAACGCGGTGCACCGCGAAGGCTCCAACCTGGCGATGACCACCGGCATGCACGCCGCCGATACGTTAATCGAGCTGAAGAACGAAGGCAGGGCGTTCGGCGCCGCCAACCTCAAGCGTTACAAGGCGAAGCTGGACGAGAGCTTCGTGATGAAGGACCTCAAGAAATACAAGAACATGCCGGGCGTGTTTCACACTAATCCGCAGTTCTTTAACGATTACCCGGAACTGTTATCCAAGGCCGCCCGCACCATGCTCACGGTGGACGGCGTGGACAAGAAATCCAAGGAACGCGAAATCGGTAAGAGTTTCCGCCAGCGCCGTTCGCTGTTCGGTCTGGTAGGCGACACGTTCAAGTTATGGAGGGCATTCGAATGAGCATCGTGGTCAAGGTCGAGGAAAAACTGTTCCAGAACCGTTACAAGGTCGATTCCGGCCGACCGCATATCAGCATCCTCGATGAGGACAAATGCCGCAATGACTGTCGGGAGCGCGCCTGCATCGTGTGCTGTCCGGCCGGCTGCTGGACCATGGAAGGCAACGGCGGGGTGACGGTGATCAGCGACGGCTGCCTGGAATGCGGCACCTGCCGCATCATCTGCGACGAGCACCGCAACGTGGAGTGGGAGTACCCGCGCGGTGGCTACGGCATCCTGTTCAAGTTTGGTTGATTGTTTGTTGCCAGGGGTGAGGGGCGAAAGTTGTGCAAACGAACAAGCTATCACTCCGTCCCGGCCATCCCCTTTGCAAGGGGATGGGGTGAAAACCAGCCGCAAGCGAATCATGTAACTTTAAAAACTTAAGGAGGCATCATGCCAAAACCCGCCAAACATGTTTTCGTCTGTAACCAGCCCCGCCCGCCTGGCCATCCGCGCGGCTCCTGCCAAGCCAAGGGCGGCAACGAAGTGTTGCAGGCATTCTGGCAGCAGGTGCAGGCGCGCAACCTGTGGGACAAGTTTTCCGTCACCTATTCCGGTTGCCTGGGCCCGTGCGACTGCGGCCCCAACGTGCTGGTGTACCCCGAGGGCGTGATGTATAGCGGTGTCACCAAAGACGATGTGGCCGCCATCATCGACGAGCATTTGCTAGGGGATAAGGTCATCAAGCGACTGATGGCCCCTGAAAGTGTCTGGTAAGTAAGGAATGCAAAACACGTCGCTCACGCTTGCGGTGTTGCGAAACATGGCCAAAATCCTCATTTGTCCGTCTGTAAACTCCCATTTTGCCCATGTTTCGCGCCTTGCACTCCCATCGCTTGGATGTTTTGTATGAGACCTGTAACGACGCAGGGCATCGTCGCCACCGACGACTTGCCGCCACGCGTGGCAGGCTATCTTTCCGCCGCGGTAGCCGCGGCCGGCGACTGGCGCGAGGCCGAATCCCTGCTGTGGCGGGCGCAAACCGCCGCCCCCGACTGCCTGCACGTGTATTACACCCTGTACAAGTTCTACTTCAACCACAATCGTTTGGGCGACGCCGAACGCGCCGCCTGCCTGGCGCTGGATGCCGCCGCCCGCCAAGCGCACATTCCCTCCGACTGGAGGCTGCTGGGCAACGCCTCCTGCGATTGGGCCCGGGTGGACGCCCCGCAGCATTTCTACCTGTTCAGCCTGAAAGCTTTGGCCTTTATCCGCCTGCGCCAGCAGCGTGCAGAGGATGCGCGTCAGCTACTCGCCAAGCTGCGCGAGATCGATCCGCGGGATTCGGTCGGCGCTTCGGTGATCGAGGCCTACGCAGCGGGTGCCGCGCAGGCAGTTTGATGATGTAGCTGCGTAATGTTGTTCACCCGATACCGCAGGTGGCAGTACCAGCTTTCCGGCTGCAAAGCCGGTACGTCGTTTGCTTTTAGCCCTTGTGCACCAGGGCGTGTTCACACTAATTTCGCATACCGTCGTGTTCTATTTGCGACAAACCCAACAACAATTCAACCAAGGAGTGAAAGCAATGCCAATCGTCACTATTCAGCCTTCCGGCAAGACCATACAAATTGCCGCCGGTAGCAACATACTTGCAGCTCTGCTTGCCGCAGGGACGGACATCGAGCATAAGTGCGATGGCAAGGCCGAGTGCGGTTCCTGCCATATCTTCGTGCAGGAAGGCCGCAAGAGCTTGTCCAAAATCCAGCGTGTGGAAAACGAGAAGCTTGATACCATCGTCGGTGTCGGTTCCAAGTCGCGCTTGGCTTGCCAAGCTATTCTTGGTGAAGGGGATGTAACAGTCGAAGTGTTGAGCTTTGTTTGAATAACGTTGCTGCGGTCGTTTGCCGCAGCAACGGCTTCTCAGGCGGCGGTGTGTCGTAGCAACTGCAGGCACTCCGCCGTCGCCGCCAGTTCCACGGCCAGGTAGTCGTCGTCGGTGCGGATCAGCGGGTTGGCACCGCTTTTCAGCAATAACGTCATCATTTCCGGTTTTCCGCTGGATGCGGTGTACATCAGTGCGGTAGCGCCGGTGAGGTTGCGGTTGTCGAGGTTTATGCCGGCATCGATCAGCCGTTGTACCAGAACGGCATTGCCGGGGACGCAGGCCAGCCACAGCGCGTTGTTGCCGTCGCTATTGCGCAGGTGGGGGTTGATGCCGTGTGCCAGCAATTCCTCGGCCAGGTCGTCGCGGCCAAGCAGCGCGGCGCGCATCAGCGGGGTCAGGGCAAAATCCCACGGGCTGTCGAGGTTGGCCGGGTTGAAGTGGTATTTCGTGATGAAATCGGCCAATTCTCTGCTTGATCGCGAGCTCAGCGCAGGTGGATCGGGCAGGGCAGGGGCCAGCGCCTCGTAGCCGCCGTCCACGCTGTACACCTCGCTGAAACGGAAATCCGCGAACATGCCGGCATACACCTGGCTGGCGTTGCCGTGGTAGCAGTAGATCATCACCGGGATATTTTTCGGCAGAATGGCCACCATGTCGCCGAAACCCTGTTCGGTCAGTCGGTCGGCACCGGTGAGGTGTCCATGGCGGTAACTGCGTTCGTCGCGGGTATCGAACAGTGCCAGTGGCTGGATACCGGCACGCGAACGGCGGATGAGGTCGGCGGCTTGCGCCGGGCTGATACGTTGAAATGCGGTCGTCATGGTGTTGGGCTCATGTCGAAAGGGATGGAAGTCTCGATGCGCGGGTCGTCCAGCGGCAGACCAACGGTGAAATGGTAAAGACTCTGGAATCGGTTGCCATCCAGCCCGAGCAAGTCGTGCAACGGGTCGTCGAAGTAGCAGCCGATGCCCGTGCCGCGCAGGCCGCACGCTTCGGCCTGTAAGTAGAGTACCTGTCCGATCAGGCCGGCCTCGCGGTAGAGGTCGCGGTAGGCTGCCGGATCGGGTGAGACGACAGCGTCGAATTCCGCCAGCATGCCGAGCGCAAAGCAGGAGTTCGAGGCGATATCCTGATGGCAGTTCAGGCTGCGCGCGGCACGGTGCAGCTCCGCCAGTGGCGCCGGGATGAGCAGTTGCAGGCCGAGATGCGGCGGGGCCTCATCGACCGCCGCACGCAGGAAGCGCGCATCCAGGGATTCATTCAACAGCGCCGCCAGGCGCGCGACACGCGCTAGCAGGTAAAGGCCGGGTTGCAGGCCATCAACGCGGTGCACGAACAATACCAGGCTGATATGGGGCGCCGTGGCGAGGACGTCCCATGGCGCCCGGTTGGACGGTAACACGGCGTCGAGCAGGGCGAAGAAATCCTGTTGCGGCATCACGCAGCGCACATCGAAGCGCTGTGCGCTGCGGCGTTGCAGGATGACCTGGGCGGCGGCGATGTCGCGGCCGCGCGGGAAGGATGGCAGGATGTCCGGCAGGAGCAGCCTCGATACGGCGGCTTGCGCGGTGCGTCGCGTGGCGGTCGCCACTGCTTCGACGGCAGGCCAGTCGTACACCGGATGCGGATCGATGGCCGAGGCCGGACCGCGCCAGCGCGCAGCGGCGCAAGCTTGTTCCAGCGCGGCAACATCCACAGGGCCGGGCGACATGGACAGCAGGATTTCAGCCTCCTCCCGCTCGGTGGCGGCATGGCGCGGGAACGGAAAGTCTTGCGCGCGATCCAGTCCGAGCCAGTGCGCCAGCGTTGCGCCGCCGACCTGTCGCAGTTCGGTCAGTGGCCAGCCCAGCAGCGCGGCGGCATAGCGCAACGCGCCGACGGCGTGGCCGGTATCGAGCTGGCAATAGCGGAAAGCGCGCTCACCGTATTTCCAGGCTTCGCGCCACATCAGGCTGCTCAGCCCGACCAGCAACTGCGGCTGGGCAAGGCCGTCGGCGGGTTCGAAGCCGGCCCGGCATTCCAGCGCGTGGGTGTCCGGGCAGTAGTGATAAAGGCCATCCGCGATGCCGGCGATGCCGCGCAGGAAAACATAGCCCTCGACCGGATGCAGGTTGCCGCTGGAAGGATTGGCGCGCACTGCCCAGCGCTCCGGTCCGTAAGACTTCCAGGCGGTGATGCCGAGGGCAAGCTGGAATAGCACGCTCAACGCATTCAGGCTGGGGACGACGGGTGCGGCAGGCAGCGCAATATCGGCGAACGGGCGCCGCAATGCTGCCGTCAGGCTTGCGTCCCGCATGGCTTCGGCCAGCGCAGGCAAGGCGACGCCGGTCGCGCCTTCAAAGCGGCGGAACGGCGCCGGCTGCGCGTCCCAGTCCAGGGTTCCCGGGCCGGGCGCATAGGCTTCAAAGCGGTGTTTGGTGCGCTGGTGGTAGGCGAGGACGGTTTGCAGCGCGGCGAGTTCCGTGTTCATCACGTTCAGCCGGATGCATCCTCAGATACGAAGCATTTGTCGTAATCGACACACACGCCGCAGGAGGGCGATTTGCAGATGAAGATTTCAGCGCGCTCGCACAACTGCTTGTAGAAAAATTTCTTCCACTTCATGTTGCTGCTGTTTTTGGCGTACAGGCCGGGGAAGCGCGTCTGCATCAGCTTTGTCAGTGCCGCGCGGTTCGGCAGCCGCATGTCCTGCCACAGGTGGTTGTCTCCCATGCAGGCAGCGGCGATGAACACCGCCAGATCGCGGGTAGCGTCGCTGTCATCGCAACGGTAGTCCAGCAGCAGTTCGACCAGGTCGTCGAACTCATCCGTGCGATTGTCAATGCGCACCGACGTGGTGCTGGCACGAGTTGTGATTTGTACTTGCATGGATGGCTCTACGCCGTCACCGGAGCATGCGTGTAGCACTTCTTCGGGCAAATCTTGGCGCATGCCTCGCAGCCGACGCAGCTTTCCGGGTGAGCGATCGTCATTACCTTTTTCTCATATTCGCCGTCGTCATCGTCGTCGCCCAGCGTCATCGCGACGCGCTCGCCTTCATCGTCGATGCCCACCAATTGCAGGACATCGCGCCCGCACACGCGGAAACAGCGGCCGCAGCCGATACATTTTTCTTCGGCGATATGTTCGGCGAACTGGGGTGTCCAGACGGTGCCGCTAGGCAAGGTTACGGTATATGTCATGTCAACCTCCTGCTACCGCCAGTTTCTTGCGGGCCTCGGTGAGTTGCCCATATGCCTTGAAAGTTTTTTCAGCCACCTCCGGGATTTTCTCCCAGCCGGTGGGCAGGTCTTCCGACAGATCGTGCAGGTCCATCTTGAGCTGCGTGGCTTGGGCATTGAGTTTCTTCACCTCGGCCTTGATGGTTTCGATATCGCTCATGGGGTGCTCCTAATTAAATTTTGAAAACGTAGCGAGGATGGTCACCGCAGCAGTTTTCATCCATAGTTTGCGACTTCGGGGAACTTCCGAATCATCTCGACTGCCGCGGTCACAAATTTTTCGCCCTCGGCGGCCAGCTTTTCCATGGTTTCGAAGCCGAATCGATGCACGTCGCGCAGCTGCTTGTTGACCACCACTAGCCTCCCGGCGGTGAGGATTATCTTGCCGAAGCCTTCGTGGTGCATCTTCATCATGGGCGATACCATGATTCTGGTTTCGCGCTCGATGGCGAGACCGACGGCGTTGTAGAACAGCTCCAGCCGCCACAGGGTTTCCGGGTCGGGGTCGCCGATGATGGGCATTTCGCGGCGCTTTTCCTTGGTGATGATGTAGGGGGCGAGGAGGGTCGCGTTATCCTTGCCTTCCCAGGCACCGTGCGTATCCTGGGCGCGCCATTGCTTGACCAGTTCCTGGACGAAGGACGATTCCCACGGGTCTGTGCAAGTTTCGGTGGGGGGGGCGGTAACTGCGGCGGCTGTCATGTGATTCTCCTGATTCCTAAAAGAGTTAAACCGTTTCTTCCTCGTCGAAGTCGAAGACGCGTTCCTGGTCGCGCATCAGCGCTTTCCTGAGGAATGGCGGCGGGGTGCCGTTGAGTACGTCCTTGAGTTTTTCCAGCACTTCCTCGATAGGTTCCGGGCCGGCCACTTTCACCGGGTGGATCTTGTGCGCCACCACGCGCGCCGCCGCCGAGCCGCCGATGGCCGCGACATAGAGCAGGGCGCAGTCCTTGATGATTTCGAGCTTGGGTGCCAGCTTGTCCTCGTTGCCGTCTTCCTGCAGGTCGCCGTCGAACTGCACGGCCTTGATGAGGCTCCAGCCCTGCGGTGACAGCTCGTAAATGGCGATGTTCTTGGCCCAACCGAAATGGGCGTCTACCCGTTTCAGGTCCTGTGTGGCAAAAGCGACTTTCATGCTTGTTTCCTTTCTTGGTTTAACCAAATGCAGCCTGCGGATGTGCAGTATCGGCTGCCCCGTGACAATTGGCGCAGCCACCCCCGGATGTGCAATCGTTTTTCGGCTCTGCCCAGGTGTCGGGAGTGGCTTCGTGTGCGTCAGCGAGAAAGGTGTTGCCCAGCTCGAACACCAGTTCGCGCGTGCCGCGATAGCCCACTATCACCTTGTGCGCGGCGCCCAGGCGATCGAAGGTTGGTACGCCAAAGCGCAGGAAGGGAAGCTTCAGCCTGTCCGCCATCTGCCGTCCGTGCGAATGGGTAATGAGCAGGTCGCAATCCCTGGCGCGCGTTTCCAGGTCTTCCAGATCGCCGATCAGCACTTCTTCTGCCGGCAGTTTTTCCAGTAGCGGGGAGTGTGTGGTGGTAACGGTGGCGGTCAGTTCGCAGCCCATTTCCGCCAGAAAACTGCCGAGCGACCACAATAAATCCGGCTCGGCGCCAATGGCGACCTTCTTGCCGCCGGTGAAGAAATGCGCGTCCAGCATGGCGTCCTGCAACTGGCTGCGCTGGCGGCGGTATTTCATCGGCACCGGCTTGCCGGACAGCGCGAAAAGATGTTGCTGGAGGTGGTCGTTGGCCTCCAGCCCGGTGAGCCGATCGAACACGGTATAAGGCACGCCGGTCTTCATTTCCAGCTCGATGGCCGCGGCGTGCATCTGCTCGCCGATGGCGATGGTAGCTCTTGCCGCGCCCATGGTGCGCAGCTGTCCCAGCGTCGTCCCGCCCAACATGGTGGGCGTGAAGTCGTCCGGGATGTGGCCATCCAGCGAGCCGGAGATATCCGGGATGAACACCGGGTCGAGTCCGAAGGCTTCGATGATCTCGCGGATTTCCTCGATATCGCCCGGCGTCAGGTGCGAGCCCGGCAGCACGTTGACGCGGTCGATCTGCTTGACCCTGCACGGCACCGCCAGATCCTGCACGATGCGCACCACGGCCTTGCTCCAGCCGTCCTGGAAGGCACCCACGTAATCCGGCGTAGAAACGTAGATAATCGCCATGTCAGCGATCTCAGGATGCTTGGCGCGAATCAGCTTGAGATAGGCATCGACGTCGTCGCCCTTGGTTTCCGTCAGGCCGGTGGAAGCCAGCCCGATCACATCCGGCTTGGCGCGGTTCCAGATGTTCATGATGGCCTGCTCGATGTTGTCCATGCCGCCGAGGATGGTGGTGACCTCGTTCATGGCCGTGGTTTGCAGCGGGATCATCTCGCGGAAATGGCGCACGAACAGCACCAGGCCAAACGAGGTACAGCCCTGCGAGCCATGTAGCGTAGGCAGGCAGTGTTTCAGTCCCATGAAGGCCAGCGCTGCACCGATCGGCTGGCTCATCTTGAGCGGGTTGACTGTGCAGGCCTTGTGGCTGGTGGTGACAGTAGCCATCATGCGGCCTTTGCTTCAATAGCAGGAGTAGGTAGTGTTTCCCACGGTGCAGGCTTGCGCACCTGCTCCCAAACCGGGTGGTACAACGCCTGCTCGATCCGCTTCACCAGTTCCACCATGCCTACATAGCCGGCGTAGGCATGGTGGCGTTCCTGGTTGATGTCCAGCCACGGCATCCTGGCCTTGAGCGCGACAAACTGGCTGCGCCCACCGGAAAGCATGATGTCGGCGCGCGAGTCCTTCAACATGGCATACATGTCGCGCGGCCGCATATCGTCGAACATGTGAGCGTCCTCGCCCATCAGTTCCTTGATCTTTTCCTTGTCCTCGGCGGTGGATTTCTTCACGCTGGTGCCGACGATTTCCAGCCCGGCTTCCTGCAAGGCGGACACCACCGACCACGATTTCACGCCGCCGGTGATGAGCAGCACCTTCTTGCCTTCCAGCCGCTTGCGGTAATGGTTGATCGCTTCCCAGGCACGGGTTTCCTCGCGGAAAATCACCTTTTCGGTACGCGCCAGCAGCTCTTCCGGCGCGTCTTGCTGCACCAGTAGCGTGGCGATCTGGCGTAGCGATTCGCTCATGTCCGTGATGCCGTAGAACGAGCCTTCGAAAAAAGGGATGCCGTAGCGCTCCTCCATCTTGCGCGCCACGTTGATCATGGCCTTGGAGCACACCATCATGGCAGCCTTGGCGCGATGGGAGGACGCCACTTCCTTGTACTTGGCATCGCCGGAAATACAGGAAAGGATGCGGATGCCGAGCTCGTCCAGCAAAGGCTTCACTTGCCACAGTTCGCCGGCCAGGTTGTACTCGCCGATGATATTGATGTCGTAGGGCGTGGTGTATTCGGGTTCTTCGGTGCCGATCACGTGCTCCAGCAGCGCTTCGCCCGCCAGCTTGTTGCCCAAATTCTTGCTGCCGACGAAGCCTGGCGCATTGATCGGGATGATGGGCTTGCCGAACTTGGCTGTCGCGGCCTTGCATACCGCTTCGATGTCGTCGCCGATCAGCGCGGTGACGCAGGTCTGGTATACGAACACCGCCGGCGGGTCGTACTTGTCGAGGATTTCGCGGATGGATTTGTACAGGCGCTTCTCGCCGCCATAGACCACATCCAGTTCGCTGATGTCGGTGGTGAACCCGGTGCGATAAAGTTGGGAGTCCGAGGATTTCGCCCCGCGGTTATCCCAGCCGTTGCCCTCGCAGGCGATCGGGCCGTGTACCAGATGCGCCACGTCGGTGATCGGCTGCAAGGCGATCTTGGCGCCGTCGAAAGCACAGCCGCCCGCCGCCGCGCCCGGCGTCAGTTGCTTGGTACAGCCCTTCTTGCGTTCCTTCTCGCCCTTGGCCTGATTCTTGTCGCAGCCGGGCTCGTTGAAAACGTCCTGCACCTTCTCGCTGAGGGATGCCATGATGCAATGCCTGTGTCTGTGATGACACAACTACTGCAAACACCATGCCAGCGCAATGTTTTATTTTAAATAATTGTTTTATATAAATATTTACAGAAACGGCTTACGTCGCAAATCCGACAAACCCTACCATCTTCAGTTGATGTGGGTTGAACAGAACGTAGCATGCCCACCCTGCATCAACTACGTCTCGATCATAGGTACGCTATGTTCGGAAACCTCAGGGTCGGAGTCATTTTCGCTTCCGCATGCCGATCATCGCTTCGCTGCCGCCTTGTAAGCCGCATTGCGTTCGCGTTTGCCGACTGCAATGACGACCAACTCGCTGTCGCGGATTTCGTACAGGCGGTAGCCGACGCTTCTGAGTTTGATTTTATAGCGGTCGTTTTGTCCGGCAAGCCTTAAAGCCGGAACGCGCGGGTTGATCAGCCGCTCTTGCAGCTTGTTTCTGAACTGTTCTCCGGCCCTCTCCTTGTGAGAGAGAGCGGAGGCGGAAATTAGTGTGAATACGTCCTAAAATTTGACCAGGATATCCTCGTTACGCACGATAAACTGGCATGCCAGTCGCCACGGTGGCGGGATATCCTTCAACTCGGCATCTTCGATCTGCTGCTTGGTGATCTTGCCAGCGAGTTTGAGCACGGTCTTCTCCTTCTCGGTCAGGTGCATGCCCATGGGCTGTTTATTGGCGAGAATGACGACCTCTACCGGGCAGGAGCCGCATTCGCCGTTTTCACACTCGAATTCAATCGGCACCTTGTGTTCCTTGGCGACGGCAAGCAGCGTGCTGCAATTTCCGGCGGTGGCATAGACCGTCAGGTCTTTCTTCATCTTGGGGGAGCTGAAGGTAATGTTGGCCATGATTTTTTCCTTGGCTTCAGCCGTCAGCATTCAGCGATCAGCTTTTTAGGCTGAAAGCTGAATGCCGATCGCTTGTTTAACGAATGATGTCGAAGCTGTAGTCGGTGGTACCGATGCCGTTGGTGTCGGCATCCATCTCGTCGAAAATTTTGTCGAGAATGGTCACCAGTACATTCAGCGCGCCCTGGTAGCCCCACACCGGGTAGCGGTGCTTGTGGTGGCGGTCGAAGATCGGGAAGCCGATGCGGATCAGCGGCGTCTTGGTGTCGCGATCCAGATACTTGCCGTAGGTGTTGCCGATGAGGAAATCCACAGGCTCCGTGAACAGCAGCGAGCGCATATGCCACAGATCCTTCTTCGGATAGACCTTGCAGTTCTTGCCGAATGGGGAGGCATCGAACAGCGCCTGCACCTTGGCCGCCCAATCATTGTCGCCGTTGGTCGACAACACCGTCACCGGCTCCGCGCCCAGTTCCAGCAGGAAGGCGGTGAGACCCAGCATCAGGTCGGGGTCGCCGTAGAGCGCGAACTTCTTGCCATGGATGTGCGCGCTGGAGTCGGCGATGGCATCTACCAGGCGGCCACGTTCCTTGGTTAAGCTGTCGGGAATGTCCTTGCCGGTGATGCGCGACAGTTCCATCAGGAACTTGTCGGTGCCGGCTACGCCCACCGGGTGATGGAGCCGTACCACTTCCTGGCCGTGCTCTTCGATCAAGGCGGCGGTTTTTTCCGCGCTGATGGTCTGCATTACGATGGTAGCCTTGGCGTGGATGGCGTTGGCGGTGTCTTCCAGCGTAGTGCCGCCGTCGTACATGCGGAATTCGCCGTCGGTCGGGGTATCCCATGCATCGGACGGGTCGCACAGCATGGTGTACTTGATGTCGAACTGGTCGAAAATACGGCGGATTTCGCGGTTGTTGCCGACCACATAGCCGTCGAAGCCGCCGATGAAGTTGATGCTGTCGTTGGGCTTACGTTCCAGCGCGGGCACGGTACCAGCCTTGCCGTCCCAAAAGTGGGTCAGCACGCCCTTGAGCGCGTTGTCGTAGCCGGTGATATGGCTGCCGACGAAGGCTGGAGTATGGGCGAACGGCACGTCGAACGACTCGGGAATGCTGCCTTTTTCCTTGGAAGTCTTGATGAAGGCGTTCAAGTCGTCGCCGATCACTTCCGCCATGCAGGTGGTGGAAACCGCGATCATCTTGGGCTTGTAAAGACTATAAGAGTTGGCGAGGCCGTCGATCATGTTGTTGAGGCCGCCGAACACCGCCGCATCTTCGGTCATGGAGGACGATACGCAGGAGGTCGGCTCCTTGAAGTGGCGGCTGAAGTGCGAGCGATAGTACGCCACGCAGCCTTGCGAACCGTGCACGAAGGGCAGGGTGCCTTCGAAGCCGTTGGCGGCGAACACCGCGCCCAGCGGCTGGCAGGCCTTGGCAGGGTTGACGGTGAGGGCTTCGCGGGCGAAGTTCTTGTCGCGGTATTCAACGGTTTTGGTCCATTCGATGGTCTTTTGCAGATCCTCGGCGGGAACCGGGTATTCGAATTCCTGTTTCTTTTTCGCGAACATTTCCTTGTATTCGGGTTCGCGGAACAGGTTGAAGTGGTCTAGTACTTTTTCAGCATTCTGACTCATTTTGAGGCTCCTTTATCTGTAGGGTGGGTTAGGCGTTTGAGGCGCCGTAACCCGCCGAACGGGTGGTGGGTTACGCTACGCTAACCCACCCTACATATTGAGGTTTATATCCTGTTGGTTATTTCTTCCAGGGGGTCTTGGTCAGGCCCCAAACCGGGTTGTTGATCGCCATGTCCATGTCACGGGCGAAGATGGCGAAGCCGTCGTAACCGTGGTATGGGCCGGAGTAGTCCCAGCTATGCATCTGGCGGAACGGCACGCCCATTTTCTGGAACACGTACTTTTCCTTGATGCCGGAACCGACCAGGTCGGGCTGCACGGCTTCGACGAACTTCTCGAATTCATAGCCGGTGACGTCGTCGTAGATCAGCGTGCCGTCTTTGACGTAATGAGTAGTACGCTGGTAGTCATCGTTGTGGCCGAATTCGTAGCCGGTGCCGACCACTTCCATGCCGAGGTCTTCATAGGCGCCGATCACGTGGCGCGGACGCAAGCCGCCGACGAACAGCATCACCTTCTTGCCCTGCAGGCGCGGCTTGTACTTGGCGATTACCGCATCGGTCAGCGCCTTGTACTTAAGGATCACCAGCTCGGTTTTTTCCTTGATGGAATCGTCGAAGAAGCTGGCAATCTTGCGCAGCGACTCCTCGATCTTGGAGGGGCCGAAGAAGTTGTATTCCACCCAGGGAATGCCGAACTTCTCTTCCATGTGGCGGCTGATGTAGTTCATCGATCGGTAGCAGTGCAGGATGTTCAGCTTGGCCTTGGGGGTGTTTTCCAGTTCGGCAATAGAACCGTCGCCGGACCACTGGGCTATGACACGTAACCCCATTTCTTCCAGCAGGATGCGGGAAGACCAGGCATCGCCGCCGATGTTATAGTCGCCGATGATGGCTACATCGTACGGAGTCCCGACGAACTTGTTCTTTTCCGGATCGGTGCGGTCGAATACGTAGTCGCGCACGGCGTCGTTGGCGATGTGGTGGCCGAGGGATTGCGATACCCCGCGGAAGCCTTCGCAACGCACCGGCACGATGGTCTTGCCGTCGTATTCCTTGGTTTTCTTCTTGGCGACGGCTTCGATGTCGTCGCCAATCAGACCGATCGGGCACTCGGACTGGATGGAGATACCCTTGTTGAGCGGGAACAAAACCTCAATTTCGTCGATGATCTTTTCCAGCTTCTTGTCGCCGCCGAACACGATGTCCTTTTCCTGGAAATCGGAAGTGAACTGCATGGTGCCGAAGGAATCGATGCCGGTGGTGCCGATGTAGTAGTTGCGGCGTGAGGCCCATGAATACTGGCCGCAACCGACCGGGCCGTGGGAGATGTGAATCATGTCCTTGATCGGACCCCACACCACGCCCTTGGAACCGGCGTAGGCGCAGCCGCGGATGGTCATCACCCCGGGCAGCGACTTGATGTTGGATTTGACGTCGCAGTCGGTCTTGCCTTCCTCCTGCACGCTCAGGTGTTTGGCGCGCCGTTTGGCGGCCTTTTCGGGGTAGGCCTTGAGGACCTCCTCGATCAGTTCCGCGCCGGTGACGCGGGCTTCAGCGGTAGCACTCATTTCTTTCTCCTGTATCTAATAAGAATCTGTTTCAAAAGTTGGTTGAACTCTAGGCCCCCGCAACTTTTGAAACAGATTCCGAGGGGGCCAGCGGGGAGCAAGCTCCCCGCCAGATTTGCTACTTAAGCAACGGCAGCAGCCTTACCGATGACGCTTTCGTCTTCCTTCTTCATGATGCCGAAGTCCATCAACAGATCTTCCAGCTGATCCATGGTGATGGGGGTTGGAATAGTGCCGTTGCCAGCGTTGGCGTGAATCTTCTGTGCCAGTTGGCGGTATTCCTCAGCCTGCTTGGATTCCGGTGCGTATTCCAGCACTGTCATGCGGCGCAGTTCGGCGTGCTGAACGATGTTGTCGCGCGGTACGAAGTGGATCAGCTTGGTGCCCAGCATGCCGGCCAGTGCTTCAGCCAGTTCCAGTTCCTTGTCGGTCTGGCGTTCGTTGCACACCAGGCCGCCCAGACGCACGCCGCCGGAATTGGCATACTTCAGAACACCCTTGGAAATGTTATTGGCCGCGTACATGGCCATCATTTCACCGGACATGACGATGTAGATTTCCTGTGCCTTGTTCTCGCGAATCGGCATGGCGAAACCGCCGCAAACCACGTCGCCCAACACGTCGTAGGAA
This sequence comes from Novimethylophilus sp., assembly GCF_036504375.1. Classification (NCBI taxonomy): domain Bacteria; kingdom Pseudomonadati; phylum Pseudomonadota; class Betaproteobacteria; order Nitrosomonadales; family Methylophilaceae; genus Novimethylophilus; species Novimethylophilus sp. The sequence goes on along the minus strand of NZ_DASXVH010000066.1, from coordinate 13,253 downwards.
ACATAGTCTGCGCCGTCATACGCGCCATTTTCTTCCAGGAAGTTGATGGAAGTGATCACGCCGCGGCCAGCGCAACCAACGCCGGGTTCCGGGCCACCGGACTCCACGCAACGAATGTCGCGATAACCGACCTTCATCACGTCTTCCAGTTCCAGGTCTTCCACGCTACCGGCTTCAGCAGCCAGGGAGAGCACGGTGTCCTGTGCCTTGGCGTGCAGAATCAGGCGGGTGGAGTCGGCCTTGGGGTCGCAGCCGACGATCAGTATCTTCTGGCCCATTTCGGCGAGCGCAGCCAGAGTGTTTTGGGAGGTGGTGGACTTGCCGATACCGCCTTTGCCATAGAAAGCAATTTGACGCAATGCAGCCATGATTGATGCTCCTTCGTAAAGTAAAAATTCGTTAAGCCGTAATCTAAAGTTCGCAGCCCGTATTCCGCTTCCGAGTCGCTACACGTCACTCTTCTTATCCGGCGCCGGATGGTTTGTCGGCCATGCAAGCCAGTCACTGCAAAGCGTGTGCCAACCCCTTAAAAAATTCGTAACACAATGAAAAATAAATATAAAAAGTTTATTTTCTGGTTTGTGCGAGAGGTTTTTACGGCTGTCGCAAACCCGACAAAGCCAGGAGATGACGTTACATAACGGACAGGAAAATCCTTTTAGATAAATCCGGGAAAATTGCCGTTTTTTTCCATGCAAATCAGCTGCTAGCCGCATGATTGCAGGGTTCCGGCATCCTGCGCCGTTTTTTCCAGCATGCTGGTATGACACTTGCAGAAGGTGGTTAATGAAACTGCTATCTCCTGACGCAAGAACATGACCAACCAGATATCTCCTAACCAGCGCCCTGGACTGCATCCCGTGCCACAGGGCATGCGGAATCCGCATTTCGACGCCATTGGCGGCGAGGCGCCGATCGCCAGGCTGGTGGAGCGTTTTTACTTTCATATGGAGTCGCTACCCGAGGCCGCAGCCATCCGTGCCATGCACGGGGCCAACCTGACGCCGGTGAAGGACGTGCTGGTCAAGTTCCTGGTCGAGTGGATGGGTGGTCCCAAGGTGTATTCGACCGAGCGCGGCCATCCGCGGCTGCGCCACAAGCATATGACATTCCCCATCGGCGAGTCCGAACGCGATGCCTGGATGCTGTGCATGCGCCGTGCGATGGAGGATGTCGTCGCCAATGCGACACTCAGGCAGCAACTCGAACAAGCTTTTTTCAAAACCGCAAATTTCATTCGTAACGACAGAGGGAGTAACCACGCATGACCACGCTCGCACAAACTGCTTTCGCCAGGCTGGAGGCTGAAAAACGCCTGCAGAATCCAGTCGTCAAGGAGGCCACCAAGAAACCCGGCCGTTTCGGCTTCCGTGGCGAAATCGCCATCAAGTTCGCTCCGCAGGTAGCCGATGAGGCACGCCCGCCGGAAATTACCGCCGACCAGGTGATGGCAGTCGCTCACGCAGGCGAGTCCGGCATCCCGTTCATCGCCGCCTACCTGCTTTCCTTCGAATACCTGAAACCGCTGGCCGATGCGCTGGGCGATACGCTGCTTGCGGACGGCAAGTATTTCCTGTTCTGCAACAACATCGACCTGCTGAAGAAGTACCAGGTCAGCATGGGCGGCGCGACGTTCTACATCCTGCCGCTCGACGAGTCCACCGTGTACAACGAACTGCTGGAACTGCTGCGCCTGGAAAAAAACGACCTCAAGAAGCTGGATACCGCCTCCAAGCTGGACACGGTGGCCGACAAGGCACTCAAGTTTTCCGCCAGCTACCCGGTCATCAGCTATGAGGAAGGCCTCAAGCTGATGGGGCCGGTGCGCAACCCGAACGAGAACCGGCCTGTCTGATCCAGTCGCAGAAATCGATCCGCAACGCTGGCAGTCAACCAACCTGGTCGGTTTGCCGGCGGGGCTGATCGCATCCGTCGAGTTCAACGCGCATCCCCTGGTGTTGAACATCGCCGGCGCCCGCGAAACGCATCGCGGCCTGTTCCGGTTGCTGGCTGAAGCGCAGGGCATGGCCGAGGCCGCGGAAATTTTCCGTCATTACCTGGAAATCGCCTTCGGTCTCACATCGCCCACGCCGGAAATGCAAGGCGCGGAACGGCGCCGGTTTCGTTCGAGTTACCTCAAACTGCTGGAAGGCTGGGGCTTCGACGCCAACGGCCCGCAGGGTGCCGTGCTCAAGGGTTGGGTGGAAAGCCGCTTTGGGCTGATGCCGACCTATCACAAGGCACCGCTGGAACGCTTTCTATCGCCCGCATGGGTGGCCTACCTGGAAGAAAAGTTCTCCAGCCGCTTTCACAACAACTGCATCCACGCCCAGCTCGACCTGCTGTACGAATACTGTCAATGGGCTATTCGCCGTTTCGGCCAGCCGGCGCGCGATCACGCCAGGTTGTGGCGCGGGGTTAACCGCCACGACGAGCAGATGGTCGTGGAAGGCCGCCTGCGTTGCGGCGAGTGTGTGGTGCGGCTCAACAACCTGGTGTCGTTCTCGACATCCAGAGAACGCGCCGACGAGTTCGGCGACTGGATACTGGAGGCCCAGGTGCCGGCGGTAAAATTGCTGTTCTTTCCCGGCCTGCTGGCCAAAGCGCCGCTTGCCGGCGAGGGCGAGGTACTGGCGCTGGGCGGTAACTACCTGGTCAGGGCGAGCTATGCCTGAGCGGTTGCATTCCGGAGCCATCGGTGCCTACCTCGGCCTTGCCGTGGGCGATGCCCTGGGTGCGCCGGTGGAATTCCTTACCCGCCGCGAAATTGCCCAGCGTGGCACACATCGCGAAATGACCGGCGGCGGCTGGCTCAAGCTCAAGCCGGGGCAGATCACCGACGATACCGAAATGGCGCTCTGCCTGGGCCGTGCCTGGATGCAGGCGGGCGGCTGGGATGCACGCACCGCCGCGGAACAGTTCGCCGCCTGGCTCAAGCACCATCCTATCGATGTCGGCAACACCTGCCGCCGCGGCATCCGGCGCTACATGCTGGATGGCACGCTGCAAGCGCCGCCCAGCGACGGCGACGGCGGCAACGGTGCGGCCATGCGCATCCTGCCGGTGGCGCTGGCAACCTTTGGCCACGATGCGGCCTTTCAACAGGCCGCGATCGAACAGGCGCATATCACCCATCATCACCCACTGTCGGATGCCGCAACTTTGGCGCTGGGTCGCATGGTGCACGCACTGCTGGCCGGGCAGGGGGTAAAGGAATGTCGCAAACTCGCCAATGCGCTGGTCGAAACCCACCCGCAGTTCCGCTTTTTGCCTTACCCCGGCCGCGCCAGCGGCTACATCGTCGACACCATGCAGACCGTGCTGCACCATTTTTTCCATACCGACAGCTTCGAGACTTGCGTGGTGGAAACCGTCAACCGCGGCGAGGACGCCGACACCACCGGTGCCATCGCCGGCATGCTGGCCGGCGCGCTGTACGGCGTGAAAGCGATTCCGCTACGCTGGCTGGCACGGCTCGACCCGACAGTGCGGGAAGAAATCGAACGACAAACCAATGCACTATTGAGAGGAAAGCTGCCATGACCACCGTGATCTTTTATGAAAAACCCGGCTGCGCCAATAATGCCCGCCAGAAAGTGCTGCTGGCCGCGGCAGGGCATACCGTACTTGCCAAAAACCTGCTCACCGAACACTGGACTGCGGAGCGCCTGCTGGCCTTTTTCGGCAACCGGCCGGTTGCCGAATGGTTCAACCGTGCCGCACCCAGGGTCAAATCTGGCGAACTGGTTCCGGAAGAGGTGGATGCTGCAACCGCGCTGGCCATGATGCGCGCCGAGCCTCTGTTGATCCGCCGCCCGCTGATCGAGGCCGATGGCCGTTTCGAGGTGGGTTTCGATCAGGCGTCGATCGATGCCTGGCTAGGGCTGAACAGACAAGTGGAAGGGGATCCGGAAAGCTGTCCGAAAAGGCACGATGCGAAACCGTGCCCTTAACCCAAATACACGGTTAATGGAGTCACAGATTCAGCATTTTTCCGCTATCGGGGTTATTTGCTGCGCGGCCGTTCCGAAGACTTGTAGTTGCTGAAATGGCCTTCGCGTGCGGCCTGTGCGCGGGCGCTGGCGATGATGCCGGCGCTCTGGCCGGGCGGGGCCGGGCAGGAGAGCAGCCTTTCCATGGTGCCGCTGCATTCCGGGCAGCATGGGGTGCTGTCGGCCTTGGCCAGCATTTCCAGGGTTTTGTTGCAGGTGTTGCAACGAAAATCGTAAAGAGGCATATAAAGCTCCTTTCTAGACCGCCAGCGCCCGGCAGGTTTGCCCGCTTTGCAGCCACGCCGTGAACTTCGCCAGCGGCATGTCGATGCGCGTGATGTTCTGCTCACTGAGGAACTTCTGTTCCATGCGGGTGAGCGGGCCTTCGATCACGGCCCAGTGCTTGTCGGAGGAGCGCTTCATGACCTGCCGCGCGTAGGTACGGGTGAGCTGGTTGTTGAAACGACAGCCGAGGAACAGGAAGTTGGCTCCGGTGCGCAGTTCCTGCACTCTGGGTGGGATCGGCGTCTGGATGTCGATTTCGGTCAGGACTTCGACAAAGTCTGAGTCCGATATGATGAAGTTTTTCTCCGGGATGATGGATCCCAGCGGCTTGTACAGCACGATGTGCCAGGTATCGGCCTCCTTGGCTTCGACCGGGTTGCCCTTGTCGTCGAAGTAATGCACCCATTCGCCGAAGTGCTCCGCCTGCGATACGCCCTGGATCTGCCCCCAGTTGCCGCGCGATGCCAGCGCCTGGGCCATGGCGGCGTCGTACCAGGCATCCACGATCAGCAGCGGTTTCTTGGTGAGGCCGGCGAGGTAGCGGTGCAGGGTGTTGGGTTGCACGCCGGGGGCAAAGGCCTCGTTCATCAGGCTGACCACGGTTTTGCGGTGCTTGAAGTTTTCGATGAACTGGGCGGCTGCGGTAAGGTTGTTGCGGATCTTGTGCGGCACGCTGACCTTGCTGGCGAGCAGTTTTACCAGGTCGGTGGGCGTGGCGGGCACCGGGCAGGTTGCCGGTTCCAGTTTAAGCACATCAGGTCCGAGGTAGGGGACGACGGTGCCGACAGCCAGGCCGGTGGCTATTTCCTGCAACGGGTGGGTATTCATGTCCATTGATCCTTGCTGAATTTCAATTAGAGATAGATCGCCGCCCCGGCGCCGACATTGATCGAGGCGTCCTTGGCGGTCTTGACGATGAAGGCCACCTGGTCTTCGCTGATCTGGCCGTGAAAGGGCAGCGCGATGGCGCGGTCGGCGACTTTTTCGGTGACCAGCAGATCGCCCTTGCGGGTGCCATACTGCTCGATATAGGCGCGTTGCAGGTGCAGCGGGCGGCAATAGGCGGCGGCTTCCACCTGTTCGGTTTCCAGGTCGTCCACCAGCGCGTCGCGGCTGCTGGCGGTGAATCTTGTCCCCAGATGCACGGTGTAGAGCAGCCAGTGCACTTCCTCCACGCCGGGCGCGATGTATGGCGGCTTGATGCCTTCGAAACTGGAAATTTGCGCCTGGTACCAGGCTTCCACCTGTTTGCGGCGGGCGAGGATTTCCGGCAGGCGCTGCAACTGGATCAGCCCCAGCGCGGCGGCAAGCTCGGAAATTCCGGCGTCCAGCGGCGGGCGTAGGGTAGCGGTGAGCGAACCGCGCTCGTCACGGCGGCGGTTGCGATAATGGCGCAATTTCAGGGCCAGCGTGTCATCGTCGGTGGCGATCATGGCGGCCTGCCCGCAGCACAGCACCGAAGGCTGCGAGAAGTCGAACACCGCCACGTCGCCGAAGTTTCCGACAATCTTGCCCTGATAGTGCGAGCCGATGGATTCGGTGGCATCCTCGATCAGCAGCGCATGTGATTTGTCGGCAAGCTCGCGCAGCTTCGTCCAGTCCGCCGGGTGGCCGTTGACGTTGTTGGCGAGAATGGCGCGAGTGTGCTGCGTGACCTTGGCCTCGGCTTTGTCCGGCGCCAGTGTCTGCGACCAGTAGTCGATATCGGCCAGCACCGGCGTGGCACCGCTCCAGGGAATGGCCTGCGCGGTCTGGCGCCAGCCGTAGCCGGGGGCGACCACCTCGTCGCCGGCACCGATGCCGGCCGCCTTGAGCGCGAGCAATAGGCCGATCGTGCCGCTGCTCACCGCTACCGCATGCCGGCGGCCGAGATAAGCCGCGAACGCAGCCTCGAACGCCTCGGTAAACGGGCCGTCGCTCTGCTGCGAACGGCCGAGCACGGCCTGTACCGCAGCAATTTCCGCCGCGGAGTAGTCCGGATCGGACAGCGGAATCCAGGTATCGGTCATCGGTGCGCGACCACGATGCCGGTGGCATGGGCGGGGTCGCTGGTCAGCTGCACGCAATGCTCGCGCCCGTCCAGCAGGTAAAGGTTGTAGTCAGGCAGCGAGCGGAATGGCGTTTCCGGGATGTCGGACGCCGACATGTGCACGAAGGAAAGTTCGGGAAAGCAGCCCTTGAGCATGACCAGAGGATTCTGCGTGAGCTTGCGGAATTCAGCCAGCGACAGCTCGATTTCATTCAATGTGTCCAGGGAAATGCACATGTCATTCTCCCAGTCGGCGTGCTTCGACAGTAATCGGCAGCCGCGTGTCGGCCGCCATTTCCGGCAGCGCCAGTTGCCAGCCATTGGCGAGCTTGACCACGCCGCCCCATAAGTCCGGTTTTTCCTGCCCCACGATGGGTTCTTCCAGGTCTTTCTTCGGCACGTAGGCCGAGAGCTCACCCTTATCGTTGCGCCGTATCATCACTTTCACGATCTGTCCTTTCGGTGTTTAAAATTTGCATCAGGCCGCCACCGATGTCGGTGCGGTCATGGCCTCGACCACGGCCGCCATGGTTTTCACCACAATGTCGACCTCGGCCTCGGTGGTCTCGCGCGACAGCGAAAAGCGCACCGAGGAGAGCGCTTCATCCCGGCTCAGGCCCATTGCCAGCAGTACGTGAGAGGGCTCGGTGCCGTTTGCGGTACAGGCACTGCCCTGCGAGGCGATGACCCCGGCCTGGTCCAGGCGGTGCAGCAGTTCTTCGCCGTGCAGACCGGGGAAGCTCAGGCTGCAAGTGTTGGGTACGCGCGCCGCGCTGCCGTTGAACCGCGCAAACGGCATGCGTGCCAGGATGCCGCTCTGCAACCGGTCGCGCAGCGCATCGACTCGGCCTGCGTGGTGGACCAGGTATTCCTGCGCCAGGCGGCAGGCGACGCCCAGTCCGACGATACCGGCCTGGTTTTCCGTGCCGCCGCGCCGGTTGCGCTCCTGGTGGCCGTAAATCAGCGGCTCCAGGGCGAAACCCTTGCGCACATAAAGCACACCGACGCCCTTGGGCGCATGCAGCTTGTGGCCGGAGAATGACAGCAGGTCGCAGCCGATCTGGCGCACGTCAATCCGGATCTTGCCGGCGGTCTGCGCCGCGTCGGTGTGAAACGCCGCGCCTCTGGCGTGCGCGATGGCTGCGGCTGCGGCCACCGGGAACAACACGCCGGTTTCGTTGTTGGCGTGCATCAGGGTGACCAGCGCGGTGTCATCCGTGACGGCATCGGCCAGTGCCGCCATGTCGAGCTCGCCACCGGGCTGCACCGGCACCTGCACTACCTCCACGCCTTGTGCGGCAAGGTGGGCGAGGAGGCACAGCGTGGAGGAATGCTCGACTACGCTGGTAACGATGCGCTGTCGTGTCGGATCGGCCGCCAGCGCGCCCAGGATCGCCATGTGATTGGCCTCGGTCGCGCCGCTGGTAAAGACAATTTCTGCCGGGCTGGCGCCGACAAAAGCGGCTACTGCCGCGCGTGCTGCCACCAGTGCCGCCTTGGCATGCTGGCCGAGGTGGTGGCTGCTGGAAGCGTTGCCGTACTGCTCGGAGAACCACGGCAGCATGGCTTCAAGCACCGTAGGCAGTACGCGCGTGGTCGCGTTGTTGTCGAAATAAAAAGTGCTCATCGCCAGAATTCCCGTTTCGGATCTGCAATCAGCCGCGCCAGCAGAGTGGGCAGGCTGAGGTATTCGGAATGCGCGCGCCAGCGCTGGTTAGCGTCGTCCTTCTGATACAGGCGCCAGAAGCCGCCTTCCTGGAACTCGATGCGCGCGATGTCGATTTCGCCACCGTCGGGGTCAATGGTTCTCGAACAGCATGGACTGCGCACCAGGTAGCCGTCCACGTCCGGCAGCACGCTGGGCGCGACGTACTTGTAGCGCTCGCGCTCGGCCAGCGTTTTCTCGATGCGCTTGCGATCCACCTCGTTGGGGTGGGGGCACAACGTTTCGTAGATGGGTTCGGCGATCATCACGGTCAGGCCGGCGAGAGTTCTTCCTCGAACACACCGACCACCTTGCCATCGGCGAATTCGACCAGGTACACCGGCTCACCGGTTTCTTCCACCAGCCCCACGTTGACGATCTCGCCGCGTGCACCCTGGGCGGCGAGCAGCGCTTCCAGCGGGGCGTCGGGATAACTGCCGTCGTTGACCAGGTCTGTCTCGGTTATCACAGGCTGACCCCACTGAAATTTTGGTTCACGCGGTTCAGCCATGACTTTGTTCCTTTTCTTCATTGACGATTGCTTCAGCCAGCTCCAGCTCCTTGCCGCGCATGCCGACGCGGTAGCCAAGCTCGTAAAAATCAATGCCGTAGATGTAGAACTGCTGCAAAAAAGTACCGATGCTGGTGACATAGCCGACATCGCCCTTGCTGACCAGGATGTCGCCTACTTCGCGTCCGGGAAAGGTGCCGTCGTTGCGCACGTATTTTTTCGAGCGCACTTTCTGGCCGTATTCGAACTTGGGCGGATTGACCAGTTCGACCACGTCGCTGTCGCGGCTGATGTCAGCCATGGGTGTGCTCCTGTTCGGGGTGCAGGCGGTCACGCGCCACGGCGGCTACCGTCTCGTCCTCGTCCTGTGCCAGATCCGCCAGATATTGCACCGGGACGCGCTGGGCTACTTCGAAGCGTACACGCCAGTCAGCGTCGAATCGGAATGGCGCGAGCAGGCCGGCCGGCATGCGGCGGATGGCGGTGAGGCGCACCTCCTCCGCGCTGTCGTTGGCCAGCATGGGCAGCCACTCGCCGCCGATCTTCGCCGCCACTTCGTGCCGTACCGAGGAATCCGGGTCGCGCACCAGGTGGAACAGCAGTCCGGGTGCGATGCGGCGCGCGATCACCACCCGCACGTAGTAGTCGGGGTCGTGCAGCATGGCGGGCAGATCGTGCAATTCGAGCCGGGAGGCGACGCGCACCCGGACTTCGCGGTCGGGATCGTGGATCAGCTTGCCCAATAGCTTGGACGGCAACCTCAGTGCGACGCTGGCGCGTACCGTTTCATCGGGATCATGAATCAGCCGATTGAGCTGGAATAGGTCAAGATATTTCGCCGCGACGGCACGCACTTCGAAATAGGGGTGGTCGATGTGCTGGCTGGCGAGGCCGGGATTAGTCGCGAAAAAACGGTCGATGCGCTTGGCATAGCGGTCGTGCACACAGGAACGCAAAGGCGCGCAGGTGCCTTTGGCCAGCCTGTCCTGATGGATGCAGCCGGAGCAATCAATCGGGCCGCCTTGCCAGCCGAGGGCAGGGATATCGCTCTCAATCATCGTAGTCGTCCTTGCCGATGCGCTCCAGAACGTCCAGCAACACCTTGCCGCCAACCTTGTTGTCGGGGTCGAGTTGCAGCAGCTTGTCCACCACGGCGCGGCCTTCGTCCATGCGCTTGAGGCGCAGCAGCAGATAGGCATAGGCCTTCAGTGCGAACAAGTAGAAACGGTGCGCCGGTTCGTCGTTGCGAAAATCGGCGTGGCTGGGCGTGACTTCCTGCCACCTTGCAGGCAACCGCAATTCCGCGGCTACCGACACCAGGCAGGTCACGGCAACCTTGAGGGCTTCCGCAAGGCGGCCCTTGTAGAAGTAGTAGCGGTATTCCCCAACCTGCACCACCGGATTGTTCGGCGCGACAGCCTTGGCCAGCGCCAGATGCATTTCAGCTTTGGTATCGTCGGCATAAGCCATGCTCGCCAGCCTGAGCTGCTCTTCCGCCACCGTGGGAAGGCTCCGGTAGCGGGTGGCGAACCAGACATTTTCGATGGCTTCGCCTTCCATGACATCAGTGCTTGCGCTGGATGCTGGCGATACTGACCGTGCTCGGACCGGAATGCTCGCCGTGGCCGCTGGAGTTGCTGCTGCAACCGCAGCTTTCCGCCTGTTGGGTGATGAAGGTCAGGCCGGATTCCAGCGGCGTATCCTTGAAGTCGATGGTGGCGCCGTCCAGTAAAATCCTGGACTCTGCCGGCAGAAACAGCTTCAGCCCACTCGCTTCCACGGTGGCATCGCCTTCCAGCGGCCCGGCTTCCACTGTGAATTCCGAGCTCAGGCCGGAGCAGCCGCCGGGGCTGACCACCAGACGAAACCCGTGCTCCGGCGTGCCGCCGTTGAAGCGGATCATGCGGCCGATGAATTTTTCCGCTTTCGGAGTGATTGTCAGTTCCATGATTTTTCCTTATGCAGCCTGATAACGCGGATAGGCGGTGTCGATGATGCAGGTATTGTCCACCGGGCAGGCGGCGACGCACTGCGCCTCGTCGAAATGGCCGATGCACTCGGTGCACTTTTCCGGCTTGATGAAAAACACGCCATTCTTCTCGTAAATGGCCTGGTTCGGGCATTCCGGCTCGCAAGCCGAACAACCCGTACACTGTGAACCGACGATCTTGTATGCCATTTGATTCTCCTTTTGAAAATGCGTTGAGGGTGGCCTGTCAGGCCGCCATGAATGCGCCCTGGCGGATGGCGGCATCGCCACGCTCCCGATGCGCGATTTCGCCATTGGCCACGCGGGCGCGGTAATCGGCGAACCAGGTCAGCGCTGCCTTTTCGATGAAGTCGTGGGCGTAAGCATCCACCGGCTCGATGCCGACGGCCTTCAGCTCATCGCGTGGGCAGGCGCCGATCTTGGCTACCAGCACGGCGTGGCAGTCGTTGATGGCATTGACGATGGACGGTAGTTGCTCGTCCTCGCCAAAACCGCCCTGACAATAGAGATCGACGCGGCGGTGGCCGACGAAAGTGGCGGAGGAGGGCGTCAGTTCGAAAATCTGGAACTCAGTAGCATGGCCAAAGTGCTCGTTGACCTTGCCGCCGCCGGTGGTGGCGACGGCGACCAGCACCTTCATGCCATCGTCGGTACCACTCTGGGCAGCCAGTGCTGCCTGCTTGGCGTCGTGTTGAGCCTGGCGCTCGGCTTCGACCTTTTCCTGGTAGGCACGGCGTTTTTCCAGGTCGTACACCACATCCATGTGTTCGATCTGGTCCAGTGTGAATTCGTCGCTGCGATCCTCACCGAGTAAACCAACCGCGTCGGCACGGCACTGGCGGCAGTGGCGCATCAGGTTGGCGCCGCCCATGCAGGCATCCTGCACGTCCTTCAGCTCCTGAGCGGAGGGACCGCGCTGGCCGGTGAGGCCGAACACGGTGCCGTGCTCCGCTTCCGAGATCAGCGGCATGATGTTATGCAGGAAGGCGCCGCGCGATTTAACCGCCCGATTCACCTCGTACAGGTGTTCGTCGTTGATGCCAGGGATCAGCACCGAATTGATCTTCGTCAGCACGCCGCGTTTGGTCAGCATTTCCAGCCCCAGCATCTGACGGTCAGTCAGTATCTGTGCCGCTTCACGACCGTAGTAACGCTTGTGGTTGTAGAAAATCCATGGGTAGATTTTCTCGCCCACTGCCGCATCGATCATGTTGATGGTGATGGTGACGTGGTCGATGTTGTACTTGCAGATTTCATCCACATAATCCGGTAGCGCCAGACCATTGGTTGACAGGCACAGCTTGATGTCGGGTGCCTGCTCCTGCAACATGCGGAAAGTCTCGAAGGTCTTCTGCGGACTGGCCAGTGCGTCGCCGGGGCCGGCAATGCCCAGCACTGTCATCTGCGGGATTTCGCTGGCGACCGCGATGACCTTCTTCACCGCCTGTTCCGGCGTTAGCTTCTGCGATACCACGCCAGGGCGGGATTCGTTGGAACAGTCGTATTTTCGATTGCAATAATTGCACTGAATGTTGCAGGCCGGCGCCACGGCAACGTGCATACGGGCATAGTGGTGATGGGCTTCCTCGGAATAGCAGGGATGGTTCTTCACCTTTTCCCAGATTTCCGGCGGCATGTCGTTCTGGCCATCCGAGGAGCCGCAACTGGCCTTGCCCTCGCCGCCCGTAGTCCCGCAGCCGGAAGAGGCCGGTTGCCCTGCCACCTCGACCCTGATGCCGTTTAACGGTTTGAGCCGGCTATGGCCCGATAGCGCGTCTTGCAGTGCGATCTCCATGTTGATGCCCTCGGTAAAGGATTTACTGGGGTATCAGCAAGTCGCGTGCCATTGAGGTATTTTTGTTTAAGTTATTTTAAATCAATATGTTGGCGTGTTTCTACGGCTTGTCGCCATTACGACAAAGTCGTATTGCGTTTGTCATAAAGGAAACAGTGGTCGGGGAGTGTGGTACGCCGGATTAACAGCCTGTCGGACGTAAAGGAAACTCGTCCAGTCAAATTTTCGCTACGATTCTTTAAAGTTGGCTCGCCGCTAAAACTTCTTCACTTCGATATTGTATTTCTTCAGCGCATAGCCCATCTGACGCGGGGTAAGATTGAGCAGGCGCGCGGCCTTGGCCTGCACCCAGCCGCTTTTTTCCATAGCATTGATCAGTTGTTTGCGTTCCGAAGGGCGTTCCGGTACATCGATAACTTCTTCGGCCACTGTGTGCCTTTCCGGATCTGCCGCAATCGGTGCAATCGGGATGACGTCGCTCTTGGGTTGGTATTTCCACAGGGTGGAGGACAAACACTGGTTGGTCTGGCAGGGGATGTCCACCTCGCGGACAACGCTGCTGCGCGCCATGGTGGCAAAGCGCTCCACGCAGTTCTCCAGTTCGCGCACGTTGCCGGGCCAGTGGCAATTAGACAGCACGCGCATGGCTTCCGGCGTGATGCCGATTTTGGCACTGTTTTCACGGTTGAAACGAGCCAGGATATTTTCCACCAGCAGCGGAATGTCGTCGCGCCGTTCCCTTAATGGCGGCAGGAAGATGGAAATGACATTGATGCGAAAATACAGGTCGGAGCGGAACTCGCCCTTGCTGACTGCTTCTTCCAGGTTGCGGTTGGTGGCGCATATCAAGCGTACGTCCACCTTGATCGTCTTGTTGCCGCCGACGCGTTCAAACTCACGCTCCTGCAGTACACGCAGCAGCTTGACCTGGAACACCGGAGAGATG
>NZ_DASXVH010000065.1:0-49591 GCF_036504375.1 Novimethylophilus sp. | reverse complement strand
GTTTGGCGTTACCGCTGCGCTGATGGCGGTCGAAGTGCTGCTGCTCAGGCGGCGTATGGCGGCATTGGCTCAAACTGACGGAGAACAGGCATGAAACCTCGCCACAAACGTTTTGCAATGATCGCCGCCGGTCTGGCGGCATTGGGGATTGCCGCCGTGCTGGTGCTCAACGCGTTCCGCAGCAATCTGGTGTTTTTTTTCACGCCCACCCAGGTGGCGCAGGGCGAAGCCCCGGTGGCGGTCAGTTTCCGTATCGGCGGGCTGGTCGAGAAGGGTAGCGTCAAGCGCGAAAGCGGCGGCGTGAACGTGCATTTCGTGGTGACCGACACCGCGAAGAATATCAACGTCGTCTATTCCGGCATCCTGCCCGACCTGTTCAAGGAAGGCAAAGGCGTGGTCGCCCAGGGTAAGCTGGGCGCGGATGGCGTGTTTCATGCCGACCAGGTGCTGGCCAAGCACGACGAGAACTACATGCCGCCCGAGGCTGCCGAAGCGCTTAAAAAGGCGGGCAAGCTCAATGAAGAGACAGGCAAGACGCTGGTCGTTCCTCAAGGCAGCAAATCATGAAGAACATCGTCAAATACATGCTGCCGCTGGCCGTCTTTCTGGCCCTGGCGGGTTTTCTCGCGGTCGGGCTGCACCTCAATCCGCGCGATGTGCCGTCTCCGCTGATCGACAAGCCGGCGCCGGCATTCTTGCTGCCCGAGCTGGGCGCCGCCGGCGCGAAATTTGCCGCGGCGGATATGAAGGGCAAGGTATGGCTGCTTAATGTGTGGGCCTCGTGGTGCGTGGCCTGCCGCGAGGAGCATCCGGTACTGATGGAACTGGCACGCGACAGCCATCTGGAGCTGTACGGACTGGACTACAAGGATACCGAAGCCGATGCGCAGAACTGGCTGAAACAGGGCGGCAACCCCTATAAGGCCGTGGCGGTGGATGCGGACGGCAATGTCGGCATCGATTATGGCGTCTACGGCGTGCCGGAGACTTACGTCATCGACCGCGCCGGGGTGATCCGGTTCAAGCAGACCGGACCCATCACCCGGGAAGTGTGGGAGCAGAAGATTGCGCCGCTAATGAAAACGCTGTAATCCCGGCCCTTTAATTTCCCGGGTTGATATAATTACAGGACTTTAATGTCTTAAATGAGAGTGTCGGCCCATGTCACAGCACTACCTTAACGTCCTTTTCGCTCCCAAATCCATCGCAGTATTCGGCGCCAGCGACCGTACCGATTCGGTCGGCGGCGTGGTGTTCGAGAATCTGCGCACGGCAGGCTTTGCCGGACCCGTGTTCGCGATCAACCCCAAGCGCGACACGGTACAGGGCGTACCGGCGTATCCCTCGCTGGAAAAGGTGGGCCAGGCCGTCGATCTGGCCGTGATCTGCACGCCCGCCGCCACGGTGCCCGGCATTATCGAAACCTGTGGCAAGCTGGGCGTGCGCGGCGCGGTGATTCTTACCGCAGGCTTCAGCGAAGGCGGCGCGGAAGGCCAAGCGCTGGAAAAACGCCTGCTGGAGACCGCTACGCGCTATGGGCTGCGCTTTATCGGCCCCAACTGCCTGGGCACCATGCGTCCTTCCATCGGTTTCAACGCCACCTTCAACCGCGGCATGGCGAAATCCGGCAATCTCGCGCTGGTGTCGCAATCCGGTGCCTTGTGTACCGCAATTCTGGACTGGGCGCAGGTCAGCGATGTCGGGTTCTCCAGCGTCATTTCGATGGGCGCTTCGGCCGACGTGGATTTCGGCGAGATTCTCGATTTTCTCGTACACGACCCACAAACCGAAAGCATCCTGCTGTATATCGAAGGCATCCGCCAATCGCGCAGTTTCATGAGCGCGTTGCGCGCCGCGGCCAGGGTCAAGCCGGTGATCGCGGTCAAGGTCGGGCGCCATGCCAGCGGTATGAAGGCGGCGCAGTCGCATACCGGCGCGCTGGTGGGCGGCGACGACGTGTTCGATGCCGCGTTAAAGCGCGCGGGTGTGGTGCGCGTACAATCGGTGACGCAGTTATTCGCGCTGGCCAAGGCGCTGTCGTCGCGCTACCGCCGTTGCGGCAATCGCCTTGCGGTGGTTACCAATGCCGGCGGTCCGGGCGTGATTGCGACCGACCGCGCCGCGGACTTGGGCCTCACGCTGGCCGAACTTTCCGCTGAAACCATGGCCGGCCTCAACAAGGCTTTGCCGGCCACCTGGTCGCATTCCAATCCGGTCGATATCATCGGCGATGCCACCGCGGAGCGCTACGAAACGGCGATCACTGCCTGCATGCAGGATGATGGCGTGGACGGCGTGCTGGTCATCCTGACCCCGCAGGCGATGACCAACCCGACCGGCGTCGCACAGAAAGTGATTGCGCTGGCCAATGACCACGCCAAGCCGCTCTTGACTTGCTGGATGGGCGAAGCCCAGGTGCGCGAGGCACGCCGCATGTTCACCGAAGCCAGGATTCCGCATTACCGCACGCCGGAACTGGCGGTGGAAACATTCTCCTTTATCGCCGATTTCTACCATAACCAGCAGATGCTGCTGCAAGCGCCGGGCCCGCTGTCGCACCATGAGGAGCCCGACGTCGAGGGTGCCCGCATGCTGATCGAAAGCGTGCTGGCAGAGCGCCGCACGGTGCTATCGGAGATGGAATCCAAGGCATTGCTGTCGGCATTCCGCATTCCGGTAGCGCGGACCATGGTGGCGCATTCGCCCAACGAGGCGCTGCTGATCGCCGAGCAGCTGGGCTTCCCGGTGGCGATGAAAATCAATTCGCCGGATATTACCCACAAGACCGATGCCGGCGGCGTCAGGCTCAACCTGGGCAGCGCCCAGGCATTGCGCGCCGCGTATCACGAGATTATCGAGCAGGTGCAGAAAAGCTGTCCCAAGGCCAGGATCGAAGGCATCTCCATCGAGCCGATGGTGGTCAAGCCCAACGGTCGGGAGTTGATGGTCGGCATCGTAGCCGATCCGGTATTCGGCCCGGTCATTACTTTCGGCGCCGGCGGCACCGCGGTGGAAGTGCTGGCCGACCGGGCCGTGGCGCTGCCGCCGCTCAACCAGCACCTGGTTGACAACCTGATTTCCGGCACGCGCGTTTCCAGATTGCTGAAAGCTTTCCGCAACATGCCGCCAGCCAATATGGAGGCGCTGGAAAGCCTGCTGCTGCGTATCTCCGAAATGGTATGCGAACTGCCGTGGATCAGGGAAATGGACATCAACCCCTTGATTGTGGATGAAAACGGCGCATTGGCGGCCGATGCGCGGGTTATTGTCGGGCTATGCCCGGCCTCCGCCGACCGCTACGCCCATATGGCGATCTATCCTTATCCGACGCATCTGGTTGCGCAATGGCAATTGGCGGACGGTACCGGCATTACTATCCGGCCGATTCGTTCGGAAGATGCCGAGATATTGCAAGGTTTCATGCGTGCGATGTCCGATGAAAGCCGTTATTTCCGCTTCATGGATATGGTACGGGAGCTCAACCCGACCATGCTGTCGCGTTTCACGCAGATCGATTATGACCGCGAAATGGCGCTGATTGCCACCACCGAGGAAGAAGGCCGCGAAATCCAGATCGGAGTCGCCCGCTATATCATCAACCCCGACGGCGAGAGCTGCGAATTTGCTACCGCCGTGGCCGATGCCTGGCAGGGCCGCGGTATCGGCCAGAAGCTGATGCGCTCGCTGATAGAAGTCGCGCGCGCCAAAGGGCTGAGAGTCATGGAAAGCGAAGTCCTGTCGCGCAATGCCGGCATGCTGGAACTCGCCGAAGCGCTGGGGTTCGAAATCTCGCAGCTGGAGGGAGACGACGGCGTCAGAAAGGTGAAAAAGCAGCTGTAACCGCGACGGCCGCTAGATTTCCAGGGGCCGCCATTCGGTGCCCATCAAGCCTTGCAGCGGCTTGAAATCGGCCTTGTAGGCCATCTTGCGCGATTCCTCAATCCAGTAGCCGAGATAAAGGTAGGGCAAGCCGCGCTGCCGGCACCAGTCGGCGAGCCACAGCACGTTGAAAATGCCGAAACTGGCGCCTGCCACTGAGCAGTCGTAAAACGCATAAACGGCGGAAAGGCCGTCCGTCAGCCGGTCCACGATGCTGACCATGCGTAGCGCGCCATCTTCGCGGAATTCCACCATCGCCGAATCCACGCCGCTTTGCATCAGAAAACTGCGGTACTGGTCCACGCTGTCGGTATCCATGCCGCCGCCGGCATGGCGGGTCTTCTGGTAGCGGGCATACAGCAGAAAATGTTCTTCGCTGAATACCAGCGGCGTCATTTCGGCTGTCAGGTGCTGATGATGCCTCCAGGCACGGCGCTGGCTGCGGCTGGGGGAGAACTCGGCCACCTGCAGCCGTACCGGCACGCAAGCCTGGCAGCCTTCGCAATGGGGGCGGTAGGTATACAGGCCGCTGCGGCGAAAGCCGTGCTTGATCAGTTCGCTATAGGTGAGAGCGTCGATGAAATGCGCGGGTGCCGCCACCAGTGACCGCGCCTGGCGCTCCGGCAGGTAGCCGCAGGGATAATTGGTGGTGACGTAAAATTTGATCCGGGTGAACGGCAAGTCACTCAATAGCGTCATTGAATTCCCATTTCCTCGTCGCATGCGGATAGTTGATCAATTGCTTGAGCAGCGTCGCGAATTCATGACGGGGGATATCGCGCCCGCCCAGGCTGGCCAGGTGCGGTGTATGCATCTGGCAGTCGATCATGCCGTAGCCGCGCATTTGCAGCCAGCGCGACAGATGTACGAAAGTGATCTTGGAGGCATCGGTTACGCGGTGAAACATGGATTCGCCGTAGAATATTTTGCCTATCGCCACGCCGTACAACCCGCCCACCAGTTCGCCGTTCATCCAGGTTTCCACTGAGTGCGCATAGCCCAAATCGTGCAGGGCGCAATAAGCCTCGATGATTTCCGGCGTAATCCAGGTTCCGCGCTGTTGCTCCCGCGGGACGCTGCCGCAAGCCTGCATTACTTCGCGGAACGCGGTATCGGTGCGTACTTCGTAATCCCGACGTCGAAGCCGCTTGGCCAGCGAGCGCGAAACCTTCAACTCGTCCGGAAACAGCACCATGCGGGGATCCGGGCTCCACCACAGAATGGGCTGGTCATAGCTGAACCACGGAAAAATCCCGTGACGGTAAGCATCCAGCAACCTCTGTACCGATAAATCCCCGCCGACGGCAATCAGCCCGTTGGGTTCCCGCATCGCCACTTCCAGCGGCGGAAAGGCGGATTCGGATTCAAGCCATGGAATCATCAAGCTGCGGCCTTGCCATTGAGACAACGATTAATCATAAATATTCCTGTCACTCACTTCCAGACTGCCGGCTTCCAGTTCTTCTTCGTAGTGAACGAACGACAGGCGCAAGCGCTCCGTCCAGCCGTCCCCCAATTTAACGCCGATTTCGGCCATTTTCTGTTCGATCTGCTCGGTGGTGACCTGCAGCAAATCGTAGGTGATCTCCAGCGTGTCTGGCCCGGTTTTGAGTGCCTTGATTCCCCGCAGCGCGCACAGCGATTCCGCAAGCATCGCGGTCTGGTCGGTATCCAGCGCCGTTGCCAGGCGCAGGCTGCGGCGCTTGAGTATCTGCCTGCCTTCCTGTCGTGGCGCCTTGTGGCCGGGCTGGCCTACGTACAGGTGAGGGTGAGCCAGAAAGCGCTCCAGGCATTGCCGGGAGCAGAAAGCATAAGGTATTTTCAGGTAATCGATCGCATGCTGATGCGGCGGCACCTCTACTCCGCACACCGGATCCTTCACCAGATTTCGGGATTTCTCCATGATTCCTCCATGCGGAAATCTCCTGATGCGTTACGGGCTGGCGATCAGCCTGCCGCGGTACATACCCATCTGGCAGGTGAATTCATGGGTACCTGCCGGCAGCGGGCCGAGGCTGACGGTTTGCGGCTTGCCCAGCGGCAGGTCGGCGCTGACGCCGAGGTCGCCAAACAGTACTTTTTCCGCACATGGCGTCGCATCCCGCCGCGTGAAACGCAGAGTCACGGCCTGCCCGGCCGGTACCTCGATGGCGGCGGGCAGGTAAGCGCCGTCCTGCACCAGGATGTCGATGGGCTGGCGGCTTTCCGCCCGCGTGGCTTGCGGCGCGGAAAACCAGAACCACCGCGCAATCAGCATGATCGCGAGAATGCCGGCGATGGTAACGATAAGTTCGCTCATGGCCTGAACCAGCGCAAGCGTCCGGCGTTGCTGACCACCGTCACCGAGGACATTGCCATCGCCGCGCCCGCGATCATCGGGTTGAGCAGCATGCCGAACAACGGATAGAGCAGGCCCGCGGCGATTGGGATGCCGAGGCTGTTATAAATGAAGGCGCCGAACAGATTCTGCTTGATGTTGCGCACCGTGGCGCGCGAGATGGCGATCGCATTCGCCACACCGTGCAGCGAGCCGGACATCAGCGTGATGTCTGCCGATTCGATCGCGACATCGGTGCCGGTGCCGATTGCGAACCCGACATCGGCGCGCGCCAGCGCCGGGGCATCGTTGATGCCGTCGCCGACCATGCCGACGATCTCGCCGCGCGCCATCAGTTCGGCGACTTTTCTGTCCTTGTCCTGCGGCAGCACTTCGGCGAACACTTCGGCAATGCCGACGCCGGCCGCAACGGCGTTGGCCGTGGCGGTGTTGTCGCCGGTGAGCATCACCACCTTGAGCCCCAGGCTTTTCAGTTTATCGATGGCAGCCTGCGAATCCGGCTTGACCGGATCGGCCACGGCGACAATGCCGGCGAATTTTCCGTCCACGGCGAGAAACATCGGCGTCTCGGCCTGCTGCGCCAGCTGCTCGGCCCGTGCCTGCAGCGCCTCGCAATCGATGCCGTGATCCTGCATGAATTTGTAATTGCCGAGGCGCACATGCCGCCCCTCGACGCTGCCGTGTACGCCGTGCCCGGCGACAGCCTGAAAGCCTTCGGCCGGGGCGAGTTCAAGGGCGCGGCTTCTGGCCGCATCGATCACCGCTTCTGCCAGCGGATGCTCGGAGCCCGTTTCCAGGCTGGCCGCCAGTTTCAGCACGGCATTTTCTTCCCAGCCCGGCACGGTGACGACGGCGGTGACCGCCGGTCTGCCCTGTGTCACGGTGCCGGTCTTGTCCAGTACCACGGCGGTGAGCTTGCCTGCCTGTTGCAGCGCATCGCCGTTGCGTATCAGGATGCCGTGCTCGGCGGCCTTGCCCACGCCCACCATTACCGACATCGGCGTCGCCAGGCCCAGTGCGCAAGGGCAGGCGATCACCAGCACGGCGACCGCGGCGACCATCGCGAAGTTGAGGCGGGGAGCGGGCCCGAAGTCGAACCAGACCACAAAGGCAACGACGGCGATGATCAGCACCGTCGGCACGAAATAAGCCGCGATCACGTCGGCCAGCCGGCCGATCGCAGGTTTGGCGCCCTGCGCCTGTTTCACCATGTCGACGATGCGCGACAGCGCGGTGTCGCGGCCGACCCTTGTTGCGCGGAACAGGAAGCTGCCTGATTTATTGATGGTGCCGCCGGCAACTTCGTCGCCGACGGTTTTTTCCAGCGGCATCGGCTCGCCGGTCAGCATCGATTCGTCGATGCTGGAATGGCCGTCGATGATGACGCCGTCCACCGCTATCTTCTCGCCCGGACGCACGCGCAGGATGTCGTCGACATGCACCTCGGCCAGCGCTACGTCGATTTCCTGTCCGTCGCGTACCACCCGCGCGGTTTTCGGCTTGAGGCCGATCAGCCGTTTCACCGCTTCCGACGTCCTGCCGCGGGCGCGCATTTCCAGCGCCTGCCCCAGCACCACCAATCCGGTCACCACGGCGATCACATCCCAGAACGGCTCAGCAGTGCCGGCCGGAAACCATTGCGGCGCAGAAGTCACCGCCACCGAATAGCCCCAGGCCGCGCCCAAGCCAACTGCGATCAGCGTATCCATCGTGGCGTTGTGGTTGCGCAGCGATTTCCAGGCGCCCACGAAAAACTGCGGGCCGGAGTAGAGCATCACGGCGAGCGTCAGCAGCGCCAGCGCCGGCGATCCCCATTGCATCAGCCAATGCGGCATGGTGCCGCCCAGCATCGCCGGAAAACCGACGGCCAGCGCCAGTGCCGCCACGCCCAGCGCGAACCAGGATTTGTGCAGCAGTGTGCGGTAATGCGCCTGTTCGGCGGCGGCCTGCTGCCCGCCGTCATCGGTTTCGTCGATAGCCTCCCGGGCCTGGTAGCCGGCCTTGGCCACAGCGGCAATCAGCGCCGCGGGTTCGACCGTGCCGGATACCATTGCGCTGCGATCGGCAAAATTGACGCTGGCTGCCGTCACGCCGGGCAGGGCGCGCAGCGCGGTTTCGACCGTATTGACGCAGCCTGCGCAGCGCAGGCCGTCGACGGCGAGGTGTATGGGGCGGGATTGGTTCATGAATTAGGGGGTGTTAACAAGCCCTATTCAGCATAGTCCTGTCTCAGCGGGGAATCAATATGCCGACGTCGGAAGCGATCCAGCTGGGGTCGGGGCGGTAGCTTGCAATCCACTGCGGCACCGCCTCGGCCGGCATCGGCTTGGCGATGCCGTAACCCTGCGCCAGTTCGCAGTTCATTGCCAGCAGTTTGATGCCATGCTCTATGGTTTCCACGCCTTCGGCGATCACCTTGCGGCGGAACTCCCGGCTCAGGCTGATAACGCCGGCGACGATGGTCATGTCGTCCGGGTCGCGTAGCATGTCGCGCACGAAAGACTGGTCGATTTTCAGAATGTCCGCCGGCAGGCGGCGCAGATAGGTCAACGACGAATAGCCGGCGCCGAAATCGTCCAGCGCAAAGGTGACGCCCAGCACATGGCACTCGTCGATCAGCGCGCTGATGCTGGCGAAATCCTCCAGCGCGGCGGATTCGGTAATTTCCAGTTCCAGCAGCGCGGGAGGTACCTCGGGGTATGCCTCGAACATTTCCGCAAGGCGTGGCGTGAAATCCGGCTGCATCAGGTGGCGGGCGGTGATGTTGACGCTGACCGCGATGGAGAGCCCGGCCAGCTGCCATTCGCGTATTTGCCGCAGTGTCTCGAGGATCACCCATTCACCCACCTCGATCGACAAGTCGCTGCCCTCCAGCGCCGGCAGGAACTCGTTGGGATAGCGCAGCCCCAGTTCCGGGTGCTGCCAGCGGATCAGCGCCTCCAGGCCTATCACTTCTCCCTGGCGCATGTTCACCTTGGGCTGGTAATGCAGCCGGAACTCGCCGTTATCCAGCGCCTGCTTCATTGCGGCCAGCGCTTCATGCTGGGCGCGGGTCTGGCGGTCGTGTTCCGGGTTGAACAGGTGGTAGCGGTTCTTGCCGCCCAGCTTGGCCAGATACATGGCCTGGTCGGCGTGGCGCAGCAGGATGTCGGGGTTGGCTTCGTCCGGCGGCGAAAGCGTGAAGCCGGCACTGGCGGAAATGCTGATGGCGTTGTCGTCGATGAGGTAGGGCGCGGAGATGATGTCGAGCAGACGCGTCAGCGTCTGGCAGCATTCTTCGACCGATTGCAGGCCGCACAGCAGCAGCGCGAATTCGTCGCCGCCCAGGCGGGCTATTGTGTCGCCGGCGCGCAGGCTGTTGCGCACACGCAGCGCCAGTTGCACCAATAACTTGTCGCCGGCTTCGTGTCCCAGGCTGTCGTTGATCGGCTTGAAGCCGTCCAGATCGATGTAGCACACCGCCAGCACGCCGTTGATGCGCTCGTTTTGCGCCAGCGACTGCTGCAGGCGGTCGGAAAACAGCACGCGGTTGGGAAGCTGGGTTAAGGCGTCATGATAAGCCATGCGCTCGAGTTTCTGCTGCTGTTCCATCGCGTGCGTGATATCGGAGAACACGCCGACGAAACGAGCGATCCGCTGCTGATCGTCGCGCACCGCGAACAGGTCCAGCCAAGCGGCAAACACGGTTTCGTGCTTGCTTGACAGCCAGGTCTCGTCGTGCCACGCGGCTGTTGTTTCCAGTGTGTTCCAGGCCTTGTTGAACGGCTCGGCATCGTACTTCGGCGCCAGCAGCCGGTGGGCGGTTTTGCCAATGATATCTGCGCGCGTATATCCGGTGATATCGATAAACGCCGGGTTGACTTCGATGACGTTGGCTTCGAGATCGGTGATGAAAATGGCGTCGTGCGCGTGCTCGAACACGCTGGCCAACAGGCTCAGGCGTTCGGTGTTGAGATGCAGCGTCTCGACCATATCGCGCAGGTTGCGGCGCATTTTGAGCATGTTCGCCATCAGCGAGCCATCTTTTGCCTGCAAGCCGTCCTCGCTCAGTTCGCCGGCGGAAATGCGGCGTACCAGTTCGCTGGCCGCGGCCGGATCGCCGCCCAGGGGGTGCAACACGAAACGCCGCAGCAGATAGATCACCATCGCGATCAGCAGCACGCCCAGCCCGACGAAGATGAACAATATGCCGGCGGACCGAGCTAGGCTGACGGTTCTGGCTTCGCTTAACGGATAGGCCATGACCACTTCGAAGCCCCATTCCGGAATTTGCTGCCTGACGCTGGCCCAACCGTTTGCGTTTTGCAGCACCGCGTGTGCTATTGCGAGTGGCACGTGCGCCGACAGGAAACGTATGTGCTGGTTGGCATCCAGCACCGCGGCGAAGCCGGATTGCAGCAAGCGGGTTTTTTCCACCGCTTCGCGCAATATCTGGGTATCCACCTGCCGACCTACATACCAGATGCCGATGATATCGCCCGCGGCGTTGCGCATCGGCTCGTAACCGGTAATGTACGGCGTGCCCAGGATATCCACCACGCCATAAAACGGCTGGCCGGCGCGGATCGCCGCGATGGCTTTGCCGCCCGGGTCGAGCACGGTGCCAACTGCGCGCGAGCCGTCCCGCTTATGGACATTCGTCGCAACGCGGACGAAATCGCTGCCGGATTTTACGAATAGCGTGGCGGTGCCGCCTATCACGGAAGCCACATGGTCGACCAGTTCGAAGCGGTTCGCCTGCGGCTGCCCGCCGAGCAACAGGTTGGGGAGCGTTCTCCCGCCAACGACGGCAACGCCGCCCAGTGCCGGAGAGCCCAGTTGCTTGCCGTTGACATCCTTGAGCAGACGCATCGCCGCAACCACCTGTTCCATCATCAGGTTCTCGCTGACGGTGAGCAAACGGGTCAGGGATTCGGCCTGGGTATGCGCATTTTCATCCAGGCTGCGCATTTCCTGGGTGAACTGGCGTTGTGCGAGAAATAGTGGCCCGAAGAGGGCCAGAAGTACGATAGGGATCAGAAACCGCTGCAGTGTGGAGAGGAGTTTCAAGCCTGTTTTCTTAATTGGTAGGGCTGATCGAAATGTCCCGGAAGGAATAGTCTAGGGATTTCTGTTGATGTAGTCTACAGAGCTTCTCGGGTATTGTTCGTCAAGATGATGGTTTTGCTTAGATAGTTTGCCGCGGCAAGAGTACAATGCGCGCCATGCAAGCTGTCCAATCCATTTTCTCCTATCGCCCCTACTGGGCCAAACGTTTCGGCACTGCGCCGTTCCTGCCGATGAGCCGCGCCGAAATGGACGCGCTCGGCTGGGATTCGTGCGACATCATTCTGGTTACCGGCGACGCTTACATCGACCATCCCAGCTTCGGCATGGCGCTGGTGGGACGCCTGCTGGAATCGCAGGGCTTCCGCGTCGGCATCATCAGCCAGCCGGATTGGCAGTCGGCGAACCCGTTCAAGGTGCTGGGCCGGCCCAACCTGTATTTCGGCGTGACCGCCGGCAATATGGATTCGATGGTCAACCGCTATACCGCCGACCGCAAAATCCGCTCCGATGATGCCTATACGCCGGACGCCGCCGCCGGCAAGCGCCCGGACCGTGCGGTGCTAGTGTATTCGCAGCGCTGCCGCGAAGCCTACCCCGACGTGCCGCTGGTGATCGGCAGCATCGAGGCGTCCTTGCGCCGAATCGCGCATTACGACTACTGGTCGGACAAGGTGCGGCGCTCCATCCTGATCGATTCCAAGGCCGACATCCTGCTTTACGGCAACGCCGAGCGCGCGCTGCTGGAACTGACCCATCGCCTGGCCAAGGGCGAAAACATAGCTGACATCACCGATCTGCGCGGCACGGCCTTCCTGCGCAAAGCCTTGCCGGAGGGCTGGGTGGAGGTCGACTCGACCGAGATGGACAGGCCAGGCCGTGTCGATGCGCATCCCGATCCCTATGCGATGGAGCCGGCACTGGAGACAACCGGGAAATCCTGCGCGGCGGCTGCCGGCGAGGCCGCTGCCAATGACGCCAAAACCAACGTCATCCAGTTCCAGCGCAAGCCCAAAGCCGACCGTGCCCATACCGTGGTGCGCCTGCCGTCGTATGAGGAAGTTTCCAGCAACCCGGTGCTGTATGCCCATGCCTCGCGCGTGCTGCATCTGGAATCCAACCCCGGCAACGCGCGGGCATTGGTGCAACGGCACGGCGACCGCGACGTCTGGCTCAACCCGCCGCCGATTCCGCTCTCCACCAGGGAAATGGATCATGTCTACGACCTGCCGTATGCGCGCGGGCCGCATCCCGGCTACGGCCGCGCCAAATTGCCGGCGTGGGAAATGATCCGGTTCTCGGTCAACATCATGCGCGGCTGCTTCGGCGGCTGCACCTTCTGCTCGATTACCGAGCACGAAGGCCGCATCATCCAGAGCCGTTCGGAAGAGTCCATCCTGCACGAGATCGAGGAAATCCGCGACAAGGTGGACGGCTTCACCGGCATCGTGTCCGACCTGGGCGGGCCCACCGCCAACATGTACCGCATGGCCTGCAAGAGCGGGAAGATCGAGCAGTCCTGCCGCAAACTGTCGTGCGTCTATCCGGATATCTGCGATAACCTCAATACCGACCATTCGGCGCTGATCCAGCTCTACCGCAAGGCGCGCGCCATTCCCGGGGTCAAGAAAATTCTGGTCGGTTCCGGGCTGCGCTACGATCTCGCGGTGCGTTCGCCGGAATATGTGAAGGAACTGGTGCAGCACCACGTCGGCGGCTATCTCAAGATCGCCCCCGAGCACAGCGAAGAAAACGTGCTGTCGAAGATGATGAAGCCCGGCATGGGCGCCTACGACAAGTTCAAGGCGATGTTCGAGAAGTTCTCGAAAGAAGCCGGCAAGGAGCAGTACCTGATCCCGTACTTCATCGCCGCGCATCCCGGCACCACCGACGAGGACATGCTCAATCTCGCGCTGTGGCTAAGGCGGAACAATTTCCGTCTGGACCAGGTGCAGACCTTCACACCCACGCCGATGGCGATGGCGACCGCGATGTACCATTCGGGCAAGAACCCGCTGCGCAAGGTCACCCAGAGCAGCGAGCAGGTCGCGATCCCCAAGGCCGGCGGCAAGCGCAGGCTGCACAAGGCATTCCTGCGCTACCACGATCCCAACAACTGGCCGCTGCTGCGCGAAGCCTTGAAGGAAATGGGGCGGGCGGATCTGATCGGCAACGGCAAAAAGCACCTGGTGCCGAGTTTCCAACCCGCCGGAACTGCTATGCCATCGAATAAAAGGCATGCGGGAGAGGTCAGGGCACGTGTCGGTGGTTTTAAGAAACCCGCCCCAAGGCATTATTGAACGGGTAACAGCGTGGGATGCCTGCCCTGCCTGGCGATCGATTTCAGCCGCTGCTACCCAGTACCGCCTGCGCTGCGATCCAGTAGCGTTTTCTCTCCGCGAGTCCCGTGCGCCCGCCGTTGATGCGGATCGAAATATTCTCGAAGTCTTTTTCGTCATCGTCGCCGGGCTGGTGATCGGCGATGGTGTTGAGGCCCAGGCGCTGCCAGTAATGGGCCGCGGTCAAGGCCGCTACTTGCGGTGTGGCAACGAGGTCCGGCTGCTCCAGCAGCGGCAGTCCGAGGGCTGCGGCGGCAATGCGGTAGTTCTCCTTGCAGGTGAGCTGGAACAGGCCGCGGCCGCGGTATCGCCAGCCATCGTCACTTGCTGCGTCGCCGTTGCCGCCGCGTCCCGCGTAAACCCGGTTGGCGAGTTTCTGCGGATTGCGCGCATAGGGCTGGGCGGCATCCGGCGTGGGGAAGCGCTTGGGCCAGACCGCCATAAGCCGCTGGGCGCTGTAGTTGAGGTTTTCTTCCAGACGGGTCGTCTCCGCCGATTCATGGGCGACCTGGGCAAGGAATGCCGCCATGCGCTGCGGGGTGTCGATGGCAAAGCGGGCCATGGCAGCGGTCAGGGGCTCGACCCAGGTTCCGGCATCGCAACCTGGCATGATGGTCTTGAGCTGTTGGGTGTTAAGGGTCATAGCGCCTGGTTCCAGCGGGAAACGACGAAGCGGAGATAGCCGTCGATGCCGGGGGTGGTTTTGCCATAGATAGGTAGCCGGATTTCTGCGCGGCCATCGGTCAGCGGCCGGATTTCCACGGGAGTAGCGGCTTTGCCGGGGTTCTGGCTTTGCCAGTCGTAGAACACCTGCCATTTGTCGCCCGCGGTCTGGGGCGGTATCAGTTCCACCGCAGCGGTGTCGTGGAACAGATAGCCGCCTTCATAGTGCTCGTCAGGCAGAAAACGCCGTTCCACTTCGTAGTCGGGCGTACGTACGCCCAGGGTCAGGCTGTAGGCGAGGGAAGGGCGATCCATGTCCACGCGCCAGCGGGTGTCGAGGAATATGCTGGATAGATAGAGGCTGCGATGGCGCGCGTTGGCGGGTAAGTGGAGCCAGTCCTTGAGGCTGAGGCAGGCGGCGGAATCTTCTTCTGCGGTGCGCCGCGTCAGGTACCAGCGTTTGCCGCGGGGCGCGGCCAGTATCTCGAAGATATACAGGGCGTCAGCTTCGCGCCCGGCGTCAACCGCCTGTTGTACGGCTTGCGGCAGGCTGAGTTGGACAACCTCGACCCAGCAATCCACCCGCAGGTCGCCGAAGAGGAAGCGCACCAGATTCTGGTAAGACTCCTCGTTGTTAACGATGCCGAAATAGCCCGAGTGGGAGCGGTAGGCGTAGGCGGTGGCGCTGGGGGCGGAAACATTACCCTGGGCATCTAAGCCCCAAACCGAGGCATTGGCGATCTTGACCAGGCCATCGCTGCCGTGACCGGCGAAAGTGCGCGAAGCGCCGGCGGCAACCTCGTAGTCGGAGCGGTTGCTGCCGATCATGCAAAAGAAACGGGAGGATGGGAAGGCTGCTTCCGGTAGCCAGTCTACCCGCTGCGTCTGCCCGAAACGCTCTTTGAGATCGAGGTAATCGGCCATGCGCTCCCGATTGAAGTTGTTCATGTCGTCCAGGCTGATCCAGCCGGGCACGTTTATTCCCGCCATTTCGATGCCATTGTGAGGGGTGGCGTAGGTGAACACCTTGTCTACCAGTTTGCGGGCGCCGGTGGTATCCAGCGCCGGATTTTGCAGGAAGGCGCGGCAGACCAGTCCGCCCATGGAGTGGGCGACGAGGTAGCAGCGGAAGTCGTCGGGCTGGAGTGCATTGCGAGGGTCGGTGCAGACCAGGTCGCGCACCCGCTGAACGAGGCGGCCGAGACCCTGTGCGAAGGTCTCAATGCTGGGTGTCTTGCCGTTTCCCAACAGTTGCGACGCCTGTTCGTAATAGCGATAGATGATGACGGAACGGGTGGGAATGGTGCCGCCCCAGTCCGGGTCCATGATGTCCAGCCCGTTCTCGAAGACATCGCGATAGCCGAAATCGGAATTGAGCCGGATCACCGGAGATTCAAAAATGAACTTGCGGGCAGGCTTGTGCCTATCGGGCGTGGCGCGAAAGACCGTGGAGCCGAGGTTGAAGCCGCAAAACGGGTCGGCGGTGGTTTCGTCGATCTCGCTCTGGCTCATGGCATAACCGCGAACGTAGATGATGGGATAGTAAGGCGCGACGGTGTTTGGCATCGGTATCTCCTTCAAGGACGATTCAGGGGCCGCATGGCACGCCGGCCATCTGTTCTTCCGTAAGCCGGTTCTCCATGGCCGGTGAATTTTCAATGGTCTTGCCGGATGATGGCCTGATATATCATGCTATGGAAGTTGTGGTGTTGCAACTATCTGATCGGATAGGTTTTTGTCGATGCGGGCTACAGCTTGAGGCGACAGGTATGCCGCCGCCCCCTATTCCCCGATATGCTTGGCCAGCAGCTTCAGCAAGCCCTGGATATCCCACAGCACCCACAGGTCGGCGATCTTGCCGTCCCTGAACGTGAACACCGCCGCGCCGGCCCATTCCAGTTTGGCGTAGGTGGGCTCGTAGCCCAGGAATTCGCCGTGATGGATGCCTGAGTAGTGGATGCTGGCGAAGGTTTTGTCGCCTTCCTGGATCATGTCGACGATATCGCAGCGGTAGTTGCCGATCGCTTCCCGTACGAAATCCAGGTAAGTCGCGAAATCGGCATGGCCGTATTGCATCTTGCCCAGCGAGCCGCGAAAGGCGAAATCGTCGCACAGCAGATCCGGAATAATGGTCTGGTCGTCGTTGTTCCAGATCGCTTCGTAAAACCGCCGTACGGTTTCCTTATGGTCGCTCATACTGCATCTCTCCGTGCCGCAAAATTTTTTTTCTTGTCGAGTGTAATTTTCAACATAATAAACCGACAAAGACAATAGGAATATAAAAAGGAGCGCATCATTATTATTTCTCGTCCATCTGATATTGCCCCGTCTGAAATCACGCCCAGGGAAGCCTACGCCGAGCGCCGCCGGTTTTTGCAAACGGCCGGCCTGGGATTGATTGCAAGCGCGGGCCTGGCCTCCGGCCTGGTTCAGGCAGCCAACGTCCAGCCGCAGGCGCGGCGCAAGCTCGCACCCATCGTCAAAGGCCCTTATGCCACCGACGAGAAGCCGACCCCCTATGCGGATGTCACCACCTATAACAATTTCTACGAATTCGGCACCGACAAAAGCGATCCCTCGCGCAATGCCGGCACTATTCGTACCAGGCCGTGGACGGTAAGCGTAGAGGGCGACGTGAAGCGGGCTAAACGTATTTCTTTAGACGACCTGCTCAAGCTGGCACCGCTGGAAGAGCGCATCTACCGCATGCGCTGCGTCGAGGGCTGGTCCATGGTGATCCCGTGGGTGGGCTTCCCGCTGGCGCGGCTGATCGAATGGGCGGAGCCCACCGGCAACGCCAGGTATGTCGAATTCATTTCCCTTGCCGACCCCGACCAGATGCCCGGCGTGCGCGTGCCGGTGCTTGACTGGCCCTACACCGAAGGCTTGCGCCTGGATGAGGCGCGCCATCCGCTGGCGATACTCGCCGTCGGCCTCTACGGCGAGACGCTGCCGGACCAGAACGGCGCGCCGCTGCGTTTGGTCGTGCCGTGGAAATACGGCTTCAAGGGCATCAAATCCATCGTCTCGCTGCGCTTCACCGAAAAAATGCCGGTCAGCAGCTGGATGCGCGCAAACTCGCGTGAATACGGCTTCTATTCCAACGTCAACCCCGAGGTTGACCACCCGCGCTGGAGCCAGGCCACCGAGCGCCGCATAGGCGAGGGCGGCCTGTTCAACCGCCGCCGCAAGACGCTGATGTTCAACGGCTATGCCGATCAGGTTGGGCAGCTTTATGCCGGCATGGATTTGAGGAAATATTTCTGATGGAACTGCCGACCCGATTGCCGCCCGATAGGTTAATCACGGTCAAGCGCACGATCTTCGTGCTGGCGCTGCTGCCCTTGCTGCGGTTGGTGGTCCTAGGCTTTAACGAGGATCTCGGCGCCAACCCGGTGGAGTTCGTCATCCGTTCCAACGGCACCTGGACGCTGACCTTTTTGCTGATCACGCTGGGCATCACGCCGCTGCGCAAGATCACCGGCATGAACTGGCTGCTCAGCCTGCGCCGGATGCTCGGCCTGTACGCGTTTTTCTATGCCGTGCTGCATTTTCTGTCCTACGTCTGGCTGGACCAGTGGTTCGACTGGGGAGCAATCGTCAAGGATGTCGCCAAGCACCGCTACGTGCTGGTCGGCTTCGCCGCCTTCCTGTGCCTGATCCCGCTTGCCGCGACTTCCACTAATGCAATGATGCGCCGCCTGGGCAGAAACTGGCAAACGCTGCACCGCTTGGTATATCTGATCGGTGTGCTCGGCGCGACGCACTACTGGTGGCTGGTGAAAAAAGATCTCACCCAGCCGCTGATCTATGGCGCCGTGCTGATTTTGCTGCTGGGCTACCGCCTGCTGACAAAAGTGCAACGCACGAGCATCGCCTGATTTTCGCCGAAGCCCGTATCAACCGGTTGACAAGGGCGGGGCGCATCAGGATAATGGCGCGCCTCGGGGGATTAGCTCAGCTGGTAGAGCAGCGGACTCTTAATCCGTTTGTCGACAGTTCGATCCTGTCATCCCCCACCAGTATTTAAGCGGCCCACAGCGATGTGGGCCGTTTTCATTTCTATGTTAGTAGCCGCATAGTAGCCTAGAGCTCTCTGTCGCAATGCTGAAACCATATCTATTAAGGGAATAGTCCGTAATATCAGTGACCTCTGCATCGGAATGCCTGTTAAACTCCCCTTCACCACGGAGTTCTGTAAATAACTGGCTCCGATACCCCACCATCGGAATGCCTGATAGACTCATGGGCTTGCCCGGTGTGTGCTGCCAAGATGTTCCGATAGCCTCGGGATCGAAGCCAGACCAGCGGTGGCCGATTTCCCAAATGTTTAGATAGTCTTTTCCTTCGAGAAACATTGGATCAGGACGCTGCTAAAGCTGCATTAATACGCTCCAGGAGTTTCGGAGTCACTTTGTCCTGGCGTTCGACCTTGCTGATGTAGGCTTGCGTGACGCCCATGCGTTCGGCCAATTCGTTTTGGGTGATATGGGCTTTCATGCGGGCGAGGGCGATGGGGTTGTCTACGTAGTCTTCAAGTACGAAGGGAATATATTCGTTGTCGTCATCCGTGGCGGCCTCAATACCTGCCAGTTCGTCCTCGATTTCTTCTCTCAAGGCGGTATAGACGGACATGGGTAACAAGACGTACTCGTCTTTGCCATCAATGGATTTGATTATTTGTAGAGTCATTTGTACGCATCTCCACGCGGTTTAATCTTTTCAATTGCAATCACCTTAACCGCATCTTGCCGGTCATAGATAATGCGCCAATTGCCAACACGCAGCCGGTAGTAGGGTTCGCCTTCCAGCTTTTTGGTGTCCAGTTCAGGATGGTCTGGATCGTGGCCGAGTAGTTCTATTTTCTCGGTGATCCTGAACCGCTCCGGCCTCGACAAGCTTTGCAGTTTCTTTGCCGCTTGCCGTTTGATGGTGAGCGTGTAGGGCATGGTTATATTATGAGGTTATATTTGGTTATATTCAAGGTTATTTTGTGTGTCGAGCGGGATCGTCTCTGTTGATGGCTCTTGTTCTGCACACTCTAGCAGAAAGTCAGTAACGCGCTGCATGGTCTCTCTGAGGCGCTCGACGTCGCTGATGATGTAGCCCGCAGTGACATCGTTTGTCATTTTGTGATTCACCAGCCGTTTGAGGGCATAGGCTGAAATGTCCAGGCTCTCGGCAATGGTGATAAAAGTACGGCGTAAGTCGTGCAGGGTAAGAGTAACCCCGGATTCATTGATGACTCGCTGTTCTGCTTTTCAGGGGCGTTGAGATAACCTTTTACCCTATCACCGGGAAATACGAACCGGCTTGCATTGCTGATTTCCTGATGGCGTCTGGTGAGCAGTTCAAATAGAAAGTCGGATAGGGGGAGTACGTGCGGCTGGCGATTTTTGGGGTCGGGGATGGTGAGCGTCTTGGCTTTGAGGTCGACGTTTTCCCATGACAGACTGGCGGCTTCTTCGCGGCGTAATCCGGTGAACAGTGCAAGAAGCAGAAAGTCCCGGATCATTTCCCGATTGCGGCCAACGGGATCATTGACCAGATTGTTGACGGCCGCGAACCATGCGCCTAGCTCATGTGCCTTGATGACGCTATGCCGACGATCCACTCGATACCAGGAGCGAGTTTGCGATAGTAGCCAAGAGTTCTCTACCACAACGCTAAAACTGTTTACTGCCCGTTTTTTCTGCTGGTCTAGGATTCGCCCCTGGCCACCTCACTAAATCAAAAGGCCATTACTAACGTGTAACGGCCCTTTCATTTTGGTGCATCTTTCAGCTTGTTAGCGTCCAGAGCGCAAATCCCAATCTATTGATGACTTGAATCCTAATGTTCAGCGAGTCATCCAGCCGTATATCTGGGCCGATCTTAAGTCGTTCTTAAGGTTGGATGATTAAGCTGCGCCTTGAGATGTGGTGCGCGGTGAGCATGGCTTCAATATTTATGGAGCGGCAAAGCCCAGTTGTATCCCCCGCAAGATGCAGTGTTGCAGTGCAACTTCAATTATCGGAGAACTGCAGGGCGGGGTGCATGTGTATCCGAAACCGAAGCTTTCGAATTCGTAACAGAAGGGTGAGACATGAGGTGTCATTGGTTGGCTTTATCACTGCTGATATTGCCGGTGATCGCAGCGGGAGAAGAGCTGGAGCGTCTTGAGATCGATTCTCAGCTGACGCTTGCCCATGCGGTAAAGCAGGCGTTCGCCCGCAGCCCGCAGCAGCAGGTGCTCAAGGCCGGAAAAATTTCCATCGAGGCAAAATCGGTGCAGGCGGATAGTCTATTGCCCGGCGCGCCCGCAGTATCGATGCGGCATCAGAACGATGCGATCGGCAGCGGCCGCAATCTGCGCGAATGGGAAGCCACGCTGGAACTGCCGGTATGGATGCCGGGTCAGCGCGCAGCGCGCCGGATGGTCGCGCGCGAGGCGATGGACGGATTGGGAGCCAGCCAGGGCGGCCTGATGTTCGGCCTGGCCGGACAGGTACGTGATGCGATATGGGACGTGGCCATGAATACCAATGCCGTCGGGCTGGCCGAACAGCGTGTGAAAAATGCCGAGGCCTTGCAGCGCGATGTGTCGCGGCGCTGGCTGGCAGGCGAATTGGCCAGGACCGATGCCATGCTGGCGCAAAACGAGACCTTGCAGGCGCAAACCGCGCAGTTGCAAGCCCAGGCCGAACTGAAACATGCCGAACACCGCTACTGGATGCTGACCGGGCTCAAGGCGTTGCCCGCCAAGGCGGAAGAGCCGCTCTCAACGCAGGCCGGCATCGATGACAGCCATCCGCTGCTATCGGAGGTGGCCGCCAAAGTCGCGCTGGCGCAAGGCGAGCGCGAACTGGTGCGGGTGGAGAAACGCGAGAACCCGCAAGTTCTGATCAACGCTCGCCATGAGCGCGGCGCCTTCGATGCCGACTACAACAGCAGCGTCGGCCTGGCGGTCCGTATTCCGCTGGATGCGCAGGTGCGTTCGGCACCGCTGTTGGCCGGGGCGGAAATGGGGCTGGCGCAGGCGATGAGCGAGCGCGATCAACGCATGCTGACGCTACAGGCCGCACTGCATGAGGCCGAGCATAATCTGGAGGTAACCCGGGCTAGTGTACAGCTTGTCGAGGAACAAAACCGTCTGGCGCAAGAAAACTTGCGTCTGGCGAAAAAAGCCTTCGATCTTGGTGAATCCGATCTGGTCAGTCTGCTGCGCGTGCAGGCTACGGCGCAAGACGCCGAACGCGCATTGCGCAGCAGCCGCATACAGGTGCAATGGAATATCGCTCGTTTCAACCAGGCCATGGGAGTTTTGCCTTGAAAAAAAATTGGATATGGATATGGTTGGTCTTGCCGCTTGCAGCCAACGCGGCCAACGACATTGTTGTTACATCGCGGCAGATGCAGACGCTGGGCGTCAGCGTTTCGCCGCTGACGATAGCCGGCCCGGTGATGAGCAACCGCCTGCCGGGCGAGGTGGTCGTGCCGGTGGGACAGGAGCGCATAGTCAGCGCACCGCAGAGCGGCCTGATCGACTCGTTGCGGGTGGTTGCCGGGCAAACGGTAAAGCGCGGACAGGCGCTTGCTCACCTTACCAGCCCGGAACTGGTAGCCATGCAGCGAGACTATCTGCAATCGCGCACCCGGCAGCGGCTGGCAACCAACATGATGGAGCGCGACCGCGAGCTATTCAAGGACGGCATCATCGCCGAACGCCGCCTGCTGACGACGCAGAGCGCCCATGAAGAGCAGACCGTACTGCTGGCGCAGCGGCGCCAGGCATTAAAAATGGCAGGGCTGGGCGAGGAGTCCCTTAATCGCCTGGAAAACACAGGCAAGATGGCCGGCGGCTTGACGATTGCCGCGCCTATCGATGGCGTGGTGCTGGAGCAGATGGCGACTGTCGGCCAGCGCGTTGACGCCAGCGCGCCGATCTACCGTATCGGGCGGCTCAAGCCGCTGTGGCTGGAAATCCATGCGCCGATAGACATCCTGCATTTCGCCAAGAACGGTATGCGCATAGTCATTCCGCAATACCAGGCTGAAGGCAGCATCATCACCATTCTGCGCAGCATCAATAAAAACGACCAGACAGTGCATCTGCGCGCCGAAATAACCAGCGGCGCCGAAAAGTTATCGCCAGGCCAATACGTCGAGGCGGAACTGGCGGCGGAAGCAGGTAGCCGACAGTTCTCGGTATCCAAGGCTGCGGTGGTGCGCAGCGGGCAGAAGAGCTATCTGTTCGTGCGCACCGCGCAAGGATTCAGGGCATTGCCGGTAACCGTGATCAGCGAACAGACCGAGCATGCGGTGGTGAGCGGCGAACTCGACGGCAGCGAGAAAGTGGCGGTGACCGGCACGGCGGCGATCAAGGCCGCCTGGGCCGGGATCGGCGGTGAATGACCATGCTCTCGAGACTGATCCAGTTCGCCCTGACCCAGCGCATGTTGATGCTGGTGCTGACCTTGCTGCTGCTGGGCGCTGGCGGTTATGCTTTCCGCGAACTGCCCATTGACGCCTTTCCGGACGTTTCTTCCACCCAGGTCAAGATCATCATTAAAGCCCCCGGCATGACGCCGGAGGAGGTGGAAGCCAGGATTACCGCCCCCGTGGAGGTGGAGATGCTCGGCATTCCTAACCAGACCATGCTGCGCGCGGTGGCCAAATATGCGCTTACCGATATTACCGTGGACTTTGCCGACGGCACTGACATTTACTGGGCTCGTCAGCAAGTTGCAGAGCGGTTGAATGCAATCTGGTCCAATTTGCCGGCGGATGCTTCCGGCGGCATCGCACCGATGACAACGCCGTTGGGCGAGATGTTCATGTTTACCGTGGAAAGTGAAATGCTCAGCCTGGAACAACGCCGCAGTCTGCTGGACTGGGTGATTCGCCCAGCGTTGCGGACCGTGCCGGGAGTTGCCGACGTCAATTCGCTGGGAGGCATGGTGCGCAGCTTCGAGGTGGTGCCTGACAACGCCCGTATGTATGCGCGCGGCGTGTCGCTTTCGGAATTGCAGCAGGCTTTGGAGCTCAATAATCGCAATGACGGGGCCGGCCGTCTGGGAGATGGCGAGGAAGCGTTGCTGGTGCGTTCGGAGGGCCGCTTCAAATCGCTGGATGATGTGCGCGATTCCGTCGTCAAGAGCGAGCAGGGCATGCCGATACACATCGGCGACGTGGCGCAGGTAAGAATAGGCGCGATGACCCGCTATGGCGCTGTTACTCGCAACGGCACTGGCGAAGCGGTCGAGGGCCTGGTACTGGGGCTACGCGGCGCGAATGCCAGGCAAGTGGTCAATGGAGTGCGCGCCAGGCTGAAGGAAATACAGCCCGGGCTGCCGAAGGGAACCGCGATTGAAGTGTTCTACGACAGGGGAAGCCTGGTGGAACGTGCGGTCAGCACTGTTTCGCATGCGCTGTTTGAGGCCATCGTGCTGGTCGTCGTTTTGCTGGTGCTGTTTCTCGGCAACCTGCGCGCGGCGCTCACGGTAGCGCTGTCGCTACCGCTGGCGGCGCTGGCGACGTTTATCCTCATGCGCCAGTTCGGCATGTCGGCTAACCTGATGAGCCTGGGTGGGCTTTCTATCGCCATTGGCATGCTGGTGGATGCGGCTGTGGTGGTGGTGGAGAATATCGTTTCCCATCTGGCTCACGGCGAACACTCCAGACTGCCGCGCCTGCATCTTATTTATCGCGCAGTGCGCGAAGTGAGCATATCGGTAACCGCCGGCATCCTCGTCATCATCACCGTATTCCTGCCGCTGCTGACTTTGCAGGGCCTGGAGGGAAAACTGTTCAGCCCGGTCGCACTGACTATCGTGTTCGCGTTGTCCGGCTCGCTGATTCTTTCGCTGACCGTAATCCCGGTACTGGCGTCTTTCCTGTTGGGTCAAGTGAGCCATGAAGAGCCTTGGGTGGTGCGCAAGGCGTTGCAGCTCTATCAATCGGCATTGCTGTGGGCGCTTGACCATGTGCGCGCCATCGTAGTGGGGGCGCTGCTCGCCTTGGCCGCCACGGTGGTGGTCTATCTGCAAATCGGCAAAACTTTCATGCCCACCATGGACGAGGGCGACATGATCGTCGGCGTTGAAAAGCTTCCTTCCATTAACCTCGACCAGACGGCATTGCTGGATATGAGCATACAGCGCGCCATCATGGAACATGTGCCAGAGGTGCGCGGCGTCTATTCGCGCGTGGGGTCCGACGAGCTGGGGCTGGACCCGATGGGGCTCAACCAGACCGACAATTTTTTGTTGCTTAAACCACGCGATCAATGGAAAGTACGGGATAAAGCGGCGCTTACCGATAAACTGCGCGATACGCTGAGCCAGATCCCAGGCATCGCCTACAGTTTTACCCAACCCATTGAAATGCGCGTCAATGAGATGATTCTCGGCGTACGGGGCGACCTCGCGGTGAAGATATTCGGCAGCGACATGGAAGCGCTGGACCGCAAGGCCCAGCAGGTGGTGAAAATCCTGGAAGGTATTCCCGGTAGCCAGGATGTCTACACCCCGCAAAACGGGGGCGTGCAGTATCTGCGCGTGAATATCGACCGGCTGGCGGCTGGCCGGCTCGGCTTCAACATCAGCGAGGTGGAAAGCATTCTGCGCGCGCAGCTGGAAGGCAAGGTGCTGGGCATGGTGCAGGAAGGCCAGCGCCGCACGCCGGTATTGCTGCGCGGAGGAGAAGCGCTGCGCGCGTCACCGGCTGATTTTTCCAAGCTGATGCTCACTTTGCCCAACGGCACCAATATTCCGTTGTCCGCCATTGCCAGGCTGGAGCGCATTGAAGGCCCGGTCAAGATTGACCGCGAGCGCGGCGCGCGCATGGTGGTGGTGGTCGCCAATGTGAAAGGGCGCGACCTGGTCAGCTTTGTGGAAGAAGCCAAGCGCAAGGTGATGGCCGCGGTAGAAATGCCGGAAGGTTATTCAATGAAGTGGGGCGGCCAGTTTGAAAACCAGCAGCGCGCTGCAGCACGATTATCCGTGGTTGTGCCCATCGCCATCGGCATGATTTTCTTATTGCTGTTCGCTACTTTCCGTTCGGTGCGCCAATCGGTGCTCATCCTCTCCAACATTCCGCTGGCGATGATAGGCGGCGTGCTCGCGCTGTGGATTTCCGGCGAATATCTATCGGTGCCGGCGTCGGTGGGATTCATCGCGCTGCTCGGCATCGCCGTGCTGAACGGGGTCGTCATGGTGACCTATTTCAATCAATTGCTGGCGCACGGCATGGCGATCGGCGAAGTCGTGGTGGAAGGCGCCAAGCGGCGCCTGCGGCCGGTGCTGATGACTGCGAGCATCGCTGCTTTCGGTTTGCTGCCGCTACTGTTCGCCACAGGTCCGGGCTCTGAGATCCAGCGTCCATTGGCTATTGTGGTGATCGGCGGCCTGGTCAGTTCGACGCTGCTGACACTTATCCTGCTCCCTATTCTGTATCGTCGCTTCGGCGCGGAGAATGTGCAATGAACCAATGTCTATTGATCATTTTCGCTGTCCCGGCCATTGAGGAATCACTGGTGGACTGGCTGCTGGAAAACATTGTCATCAGCGGTTTCAGCACCATGCATGGGTTCGGCCATGGTACCCGCCACTCCGGCCTGACGTTGCTTGAGCAGGTGACCGGGCGCCAGCATCGAACCCAGTTCATCATCGAGATCAGCCACGCTGCTTCAGCGGTGCTGATCTCGGATTTGCGCAATAAATTTTCGGGAGCCGGCCTGCACTATATGCTGATGCCGCTGATGGAAGCCGGGAAGCTTTGACGACGATCGTTTAAGGTCACTCTACCACTTGCAGCATTGGATTGAACGCCTTGGACAGCAGCATCACGCGGCTACCGACCCTGAGCTTGGCCGCTTCGTCGGCGGTGGCGATGATGCGCACGATCTGGTTGCCGACCAGCACCGATACCGCAAATACCACGTCTGCGGGTTCGATCGCCAGCACTTCACCGGCGAAGTGAAATTTGCCGCTGGACTGGCTGCTGCCGAATACAGTGGCGGGTTCGCCTTCGCGCACCGTACGGCCGTTTTCGATCACTACCACGCGCCGCGACAGTTTGTAGACCTCGCTCACGTCGTGGCTCACCAGCAGCGTGGTGAGGCCGAAATGGCGCTGCAGGCGCAGGATTTCGTCCTGCAGGCGCTGGCGGATTTCATGGTCCAGCGCGGACAGCGGTTCGTCCAGCAGCAGCAGGCGCGGCTCGGAGGCCAGTGCACGGGCGAGCGCCACGCGCTGTTTCTGCCCGCCGGACAAGGCATCCGGTTTGCGGTGTTGCAGTTCGCCCAGTTCCATCAGGTCCAGCAATGCATCCACGCGTTTTTTGTCCGCTCCTTTCCGCAAGGCGAATTCCAGATTGCCGCGCACCGTCATGTTGGGAAACAGCGCGTAATCCTGGAACACATAGCCTACGCGCCGCTGTTGCGGCGCAAGATTGATGCGGGCGGCGGTATCCAACCAGGTTTCGCCGTTGACGACCAGGCTCCCCTGTTCCGGCAGATCCAGCCCGGCGAGACAGCGCAGCAGCGTGGTCTTGCCCACGCCCGACGGGCCGAACAAGGCGACGAACTCGCCTTCGCCGACCTCAAGGCTGACATCCAGCACAAACTCGCCTTGCGCGCCATGCAGACGTTTTTTGATACGGGCGCGGATCATATCGGCGCCTTGCGGTTGAACACGTACACCACCAGCAGGATGAGGAAGGAAAGGCAGAACAACACCCCGGCGTAGAAATTGGCCGCGGCATAGTTGAGCGCCTCGACTTCGTCGTAAATGGCAATCGACGCCACGCGGGTTTGATCGGGCAGGTTTCCGCCTATCATCAGTACCACGCCGAACTCGCCCACGGTATGGGCAAAAGCCAGCACCGTGCCGGACAAGAGTGCGGGCTTGATATTGGGCAGCAGCACGCGCAGGAAAGTCTCCAATTTAGACTTGCCCAGCACATGCGCGGCCTCGGCAAGGGAGGATGGAAGGTTCTGGAAACCGGATTGCACCGGGTGCACCAGAAAAGGAAAACTGAAAATCACCGAAGCCACCACCAGCCCCTCGAAGCTGAATGCCAGCCTGAGACCGGCCACACGGTCCAGCCACTGCCCGAACCAGTGCTCCGGGCTGAAGGCCAGCAGCAGGTAGAAGCCCAGCACGGAAGGCGGCAGCACCAAAGGCATGCTGACCAATGCCTCGACCACGGGTTTGAATCGGGTCCGGGTATGCGCCAGCCACCAGGCAAACGGCACGCCGATGCAGAACAGGATAGCCGTCGTCACCGACGCCAGCTTGAAAGTGATCAGCAATGGTTGCCAATCAAGCGTCATGGGACAGCACCATTTCATTAGCCTTGACCAATGCCTCCGCCGTGTCGCCGACAGCCAGTTGCAGGCGATCCACGCCGCGCGTGGTGATGACGCAGATCAAGGGCTCGCCGCGATAATCCAGCCCCACCGCGCTCAGGATCGCGCCGCGCTCGATGCTGCGCACCGTCACCGGAAACCGGTTGCGCAGGCTGATGAGGCCGGTGAGATTTTTCGCCAGCGAGACCTCGGTTTCCTTAAACAGCAGCGTCACCGGATGGCCCACTCGCAGGTAGCTCGCCGTGTCCGGAGTTTCCAGCAGCGTTGCGGTAAACATGTCGCCGCCGACCGCCACATCCACCAGCGACATGTGGCTGTTGCAATCGACGCTAACGATTTGTCCTTGCAGCTTGTTCAAGGCAGTTTGTATCCATGTTTGGCGAAAATCTCGCGCGCTTTGGATGAAAGCACAAAGCCGTAGAACTTGCGCGCGGCTTCGCCATTCACCTCCGACCCGTGCTTGAGGATCACGACCCCCTGCGCGATCGGCTCGTAGCTTTCCGCCGGCACTTCTATCCACTTGCCCTTGCCCGCCGTTTCTGGAGCCACGACGATAGATTTTGCGCTGAAGCCCACATCCGCCGCCTTGCTGTCCACATACTGGCTGACTTGGGTGATATTTTCGCCATACACCAGCTTGGGTTCGACAGCCGCACGCACCTTGTAATAATCCAGCACCTTGAGTGCCTGCCGCCCGAACGGCGCGACCTTGGGATTGGCGATGGCAACCTTGCCCACGCTTGCATCTGCGAGCCCGGCCACGCCCTTACCCAAATCGACATCCTTTTGTGTCCACAACACCAGCAGGCCGTAGGCGTAAGGTTTGGGCGGCGTAACGGCGTAGCCGTCCTTATAAAGACCTTCCGGGAACTCCATGTCCGCCGACATGAATACGTCGAACGGTGCGCCGCTCCTGACCTGTGTTGCGATCTTGCCGGAGGAGTTGAGCACGCTCTGTGTCTCGATACCGGTTTCTTTCTTGAACTCGGCAGCGAGGTCGTCAAACACGTATTTGAGATTAGCCGCGATCGCTACGGTCAAGGGTTCCGCGCTGGCAACAAGTGCATGTGCCAGCAACAGGAGGATAAGAAAACACTGTTTCAGGAATTTCATGTTGGCTCCTATAAGATCATTATCGATGGGCTAATTCAAGTGCATCAGAAGTCGAACTGCGCCCGCATCGTCAGCGCGTCTTCGTTGTCAAAAGTCTTGCCGCTAACGGTGACCGGCATCTCTAAGCTGGTATGCACGTAGTTGGCGATCAGGCGCACGTTGGGGTTAAGTATCCAGTTGGCGCCCAACGCCCAGGCATCGACTCCGGAGGCTGGCATACCAGGCTGACATGTCACGGCTGAAGTTGGTGCCGTCAAAATTGGCCCGGATGTATTCGCCCTGGAGCTTGATCGGACCGTTGGCCAGAGCAAGTTCAGCCCCGCCGCGGGTACGGTCGACGGGGTTGGTGAATTTGTTGGCAGAGGTATCGGTGGTTTCGAAGAACTTGTAACCGCGCGCTTCCGTCTGCATTACGGGAATAGCTGAACCGCCTTCCTGCTTGCCGTAGGAATAGAAGCCCCCCACATGCACCACCGCATCCTTCCAGCCGGCGAATTCGGCTATATTGCCGGTGAGGCGAGCCATCAAGTCCTTGTTGTCGTGTTTGGCATCGCTTTCGTCGGCGTTGTTGCCGTTGATCCAGGCGGCGCTGTAATAGATGCCGTTCATCGGCGTGCCATGCACCATAACGCCACGGTCAAAGGTACCGCCGAGCAGGGCATCGGCCAGCGAGCGTTCCTGGAAGTCGGTGAAATTGGTGCTCATGCTGCGTTCAAGTCCGTAGAATGGCTTGAACTGGCCGAAGCGTATCTTGACTTGCTTGAATTTGTCGATATCGAAATAGGCATGGGTGAGCGTCGTGCTGGTACCGGAGTATTCGCCTTCCACCCGCGCGGAATAGTCCTTGTAAAAGGTCATGGCAGCGCCCAGCCGTGCGCGGCGCACGCTAAAGGTGTCGGCGGCGCTTTCGTCCGGGTGGAACACGCGGGCATCGGCCTGCACACGGCCGTTGATGGCGAGTTGCCAGTTGCCGCTGCCGTCTCCTAATTTCATGCCATCCTTGAAAGATGCGAAGACCGGCTGCCCTTCTGCCTTGCCTCCGGCACCCTGCAAGGCTTTCAGTTCCTCGGCCATCGCTTTCATCTGCCATTGCTGCTCTTCCAGCATTTTCTGCAACTGCATGATCCTGTCGTTAGTATTGTCGTCCGCATAGGCGACATTGACGCACAAAGCAAGCAGCACACCACTTTTCAGCGTCCATCCCCGTTTCATTTAAAGGCTCCTTTTCAAAAAACATCAATCGCAATAAAGTTAACTACATAACGACAGGCAAAAAAACACCGCCTTAATCGGTGACTCCCAGAATGACACTGCTGGCCTTGAACACGGCGCAGACTTCAAGCCCTTCTTTCAGGCTCAAGCTGTTTACACTTTCATTAGTGATAATCACGCTGACGGTGTTGCCGCCGTCCAATTGCAGCACCACCTCGGTATTCACATTACCCAGCGTGATGCGCGTGATCCTGCCGATGAGCTTGTTGCGAGCGCTGACCTTGTTTGCGGCATCCGGCAAGGCGAGGATGATCCAGCTGGCCTTGACCAGCGCCCAGGCATCGCTGCCGATCTTGAGATTCAGGCTCTCCAGCCCGTCATGCGTGACGACGGAATGTATCCTGTCGCCGCCGGTCAACGTCAGTTCCACTTCCACATTCACCGGCCCCAGCTTGATGGCGCTCACCTTGCCGAAAAACTGATTTCTTGCACTGGTTTTCACGGACAGCCTCCTGATCATATGATAAACATTGTCGAAATCGGCGATGCCCGCGCTGGCGGCTTCCAGAAAGCGCTTTTGCTCGCGCAGCAGGGCCCGGTAGGCATCCACGATGCGGACACCCAAGCTAGTCAACTGCGTCCCGCCGCCGCCCTTGCCGCCTGTCATGGTCGCCATCAGCGGCTCGCCCAACATGCCGTTCATCGCATCCACCGCATCCCACGCACCCTTGTAACTCAACCC
Organism: Novimethylophilus sp.; assembly: GCF_036504375.1. Taxonomy (NCBI): domain Bacteria; kingdom Pseudomonadati; phylum Pseudomonadota; class Betaproteobacteria; order Nitrosomonadales; family Methylophilaceae; genus Novimethylophilus; species Novimethylophilus sp. Next base: position 18,908 of record NZ_DASXVH010000065.1, on the reverse strand, counting down.
TGCCGCCTTGGCCGCCTGCGTGATCGAACCGCATTCGCCGATGTGCTCCAGCAATGCTATGCGCTTGTCGCTCAACAGGTTTTGCTCGTCGCGTCCCAGCGCTAGCGTGCCTACTACTTTCAAGTCGTTACGGTTCGCCATCGGTTTGTTCCAGTTATCGCAATAAAATGTAGTATATAGCGATACGCTGGAAGTTGAGCAGGTTCCGTGCCATAAGCGAGTTGCACTTTTATATTCAATTAGATTGAAATAAGTTAACGCACAGGCCTGGTGTTGGCGAGACGGATTGTAGCGTTTGCGACAATCGGTGATCGGCCTTGCAAAAGTGCTGCTAACCTCGTTTAATTACTCCATTGAACTATCTTCGCCGTCGCGATGAACCCGCAAAAAGTCGACAGAGCCAAAGTTGCCTGCCTGGAAGACCTGCCCAACGTCGGCATGGCCATGGCCGCGGATTTGCGCCTGATCGGCATCCATGTGCCGGAGCAACTGGTCGGCAGGGAAGCGTTCGAGTTGTATGATGCGCTGTGCATGGCGACGGCCATGCGGCATGATCCCTGCGTGATCGATGTGTTTATGTCGATTGTCAGTTTCATGAACGGCGGGCCTGCGCGGCCATGGTGGTCGTTTACCGAGGAACGCAAGCGTTTTTTCAAGCCCTGACTTTTAGCGTCCATTTTTACGGGAGCATTTATGGATACCCTGCTGATCACAGGCGCCAATCGCGGTCTCGGGCTGGAATTCGTTAAACAATACGCCGCCGCCGGATGGCGCGTGCTGGCTTGCTGCCGAGATCCCGGCCAAGCCCGGGCATTGGGCAAAATCGCAGCCGATTCCCAAGGCCGGGTAATGTCGCATGCGCTGGACATGGCCGATTTTCACGCCATCGACACATTGGCGGAAGAATTGCGCGACATCCCGATAGACCTCATCATCAACAATGCCGGCATCTACCCGGACCGGAACAGCGGCTTCGGGCGTACCGATTACGACGTCTGGGCAAGCGCTTTCCGCGTCAACGCGATGGCGCCGCTCAAGATGGCGGAGGCGTTCATCGGCCACCTGGAACGCGCTAAGGGCAAATCTATCGCCACCGTCGGCAGCAAGATGGGCAGCGTCGCTGACAACACCAGCGGCGGTTGCTACCTGTATCGCTCCAGCAAGGCCGCGGTGAACATCGTCGTCAAAAGCCTGGCGATCGACTTGGCCGGGCGCGGCATCAAGGCGGTGGTGCTGCATCCCGGCTGGGTACAAACCGACATGGGCGGTCCCAATGCGCTGATCACCGCGGAACAGAGCGTGGCCGGCATGTGCAATGTGCTGACGCGGCTGACCGTGGCGGATTCCGGGCGCTTCATCGCCTATGATGGCAAGGATGTGCCCTGGTAATTTATCGCGCTGAAAATAAGAACGCGGCCTGAATTATCGGCCGCGTTCTTATCAGGCTTGCTTCTGCTAGCACATTTGCGCGTCTATTCTCGGTTATTTTTAATTCACGTAACAACCGGCGCCGCCGGTATCGCTTTTACCCTCGCTAGTTCCGCCGTCCGGATGGCCGGTTTCCAGCGGTAGGCCCGGATCTTTTGGCACCAGTATCGGCTGTATGTTGAGGCTGCTGACAAAACCGAACTGGCCGGCGCTGAAGTTCAGTTCGCCGGCATTATTGCGGGCGTTGATGACGCCATTGATCACATTCAGGTGCAGGCCGTCCTGCAGCCTGCCGCCGCAATCGCCCTGGCACATCAGAAGGCGGAAGTGGGTGCCGCGGATGCCAATGGTGGCGGTGGCGGTGTTGAGGCGATAAGCGTCGCGATTGCCGCGCTTGCCAACCAGGCCTGTGATCGTGCGCAGGCCGCCCTTGATCAGGCTGAATACGAAATTGTCTTTGTCGGGCGCGTTTTCATCAAAACCATAAGCGTCGATTTTGAGTTTTGAACTGGGGCTGATGGTGACTTCGCCGCCGTCTGAAAACTTGATGCGCGCATAACTGTCTTTTTCGGTGGAAAGGACATCGCCGGCATCCACCTCGGATTTTTGCGAGAGGATTTTTACCGTTCCGTCGGGCTTCTGAACCGAAAGCGTGCCGCTCAGGTTGGCCACTGTCGCGGCCGCGCCCAGCGCCTCGAACGATAACAAGGCGGCCAGCAGGGCAATGATACGTAGTGTTTTTAGCATGTCCATTCTTCCTGCAAATTGATTAGCTGCACTGTTGCGGCTTGTCTTTTTTATCCTTGGATTCTTTGTCTTTGCTGTTCTCTTCGGAGTTGCCATTGCCATTGTCGTTCTCGCCATTGCCGAAGAAATCGTCTCCCTTCGGGGCATCCACCAGCAAAGTATGTTCAATAAGCGAGGTGGTATTGGTCGACGTCAGCAAGTCCTTGTTGGTGCGGCTGAGCACGCCATTTATGACGCTGGGTCCGCCGTAGGTGACGAAGAAGTTGCCATTCAGTACAGGGGGTGCCCCGGCAACATGGATGTACGAGCCACTGGGGCCGCTGAATGCACTTGCCACGCCGTCCACCAGCCAGCCGTCGCTCGCCAGTAGCGGGAATTTGAAACGGAGCGTGAGCGGGGACGACACATTGATATGGCTATTGTTGTCCAGATGAAGATGCCCGTCGACCGTAAGCAGCATTTCGTGTTGCGCGGAAAGATCGGAGCTATTCAGTCTGAGGTCTCCCAGCACGATGCCGAGCATGCAGCCTCCCAATCCCAGGCAACCGGTTCCGGCAAGATTGGCATTTGCCGACATGGAAGAATTGGTGAGGATAATATCCTTGCCGGAGAAGCCTACGCCATCATAGGCGTTGATACTGGAGTTCTTTAAGGTGACTGTGGCGGTCTTGACGAAACCGAGGAAAGCCGCGGTGTGAGTCTTAATGAATTCCGGATCAAAGTTGAGGCCGATGGCGCCGCTGGATGCATAGACGCTGGCGCTGTCCAGCATCAGGTTCTGGCTGACCAGCAGGGCGCCTTCGGCAGCACCCTTCGCTCCTCCTCCGACGTTAATGGTGGAATTCTGCAGCAGCAAGCTGTTCCAGCCATCCAGCTCTACCCCGCCGTAAGCTTTGAAGGAGGAGCCGCTAGCCGACACGGACATGGCATCTATATTGATCCAGCTTTGATTGATACCGCCTACTGCATTGGTGGACGTCGCATTCAGGGTGGCATTCGTCAGCTTGACGGAAGCGGTCCCCGAAATAAAACTGACGGCTGGGATACTAGGAGCGGCACTGACAGTGATGCCGGGAGCAGGATGGAAAGTGTCCCCGATATCAATGTTTGCCTGGCCGCCTAAACCTGCGGACGATGCAGCGGCAGTGATGGAGCCTTCTACGACAATCGTACCCAAACTATCGATGGCTATGCCTGCGCTACCACTACAAGATATGCTGGTGACAGTACAAGCGCCGGCAGCGCTGGGATTGGTATTGGAACCGCTGGCGGATATCGAGGTATTGCCGATGAGGCTGGTGCTGTTGACACCGAACAGATTGATCCAGGCGCTGCCATTATTACCTGTATTGGCAGTGGCATTAGCCATAATGGAGGCTCCTGTGGTGCTGAAATTCCTGGAGGCATAGCCCCCAATCCAGGCGTCCCCGTTGCTCATCGTGGCCCACAGGCTGTTACCGATGTTGGTGCTGTACCCGTTAATCGAAATGTCGTTGCCGCTGAAAAGCCATATCCAATTGGCTTTAATACCGGCATTTGTCATGGCGATATCTTTGCCGGCGTAAGCGTAAGTCGAGCCGCCACCGTATGAGGCGACATCGATGTAGGAACCGGAGTTGAAAGTGATATTTCTCTGTGCGCTCATGAAGACGTCGAACCGACCGGCCGTAGGCGACGTATTTTTGATCTGGCCATTGGCTGTGAAGATGATGTCCCGATCGGCGTTGAGGCTGAACGACGCCAGGCTGGAGCCGGAATGGCCAATGAAGGCGTCGACGGTAATATCGCCAAGGCCGGGTCTTCCGGTAATGCTGCCATAAGAAACAGTCGATGAAGGACTGCTGGTGCTGATGGAGACACTTGTTCCCGAGTTGAGCGCCGTGCTGATATACGAGGCCTCGATAGTGCCTATGGTGTAATCATAAGGGTCCAGCAGCCAGGTGCCGGGGAGGCCATGAGGATCGAGAGCCTGGGCGCTGATGGAAATATTGTTAATGTCGAGGGTGTGGCCGGAGGTTTCGATAAATCCGCCATTTTTGCCTGAGGCATCGAAGCTGCCTGCATAGGCGCCGGTACCGTCGGCGAATGCCTGGATGCGCCCGCCGTTCGCCGCACTGTCGCCTTTGGCTTCGACCACGCTCGTCGTCGCAGTCTGGATATTTCCCGCCGATTTGAAATAGATTTTCCCTGAAGCATCCTGCACTGCCGCATTGGCCGACACCTTGCCCGAGTTCAGCACCGAGAAAATATTACCGTTGCTCGCCACGGTAACGTCCTGGCTCTTGGCCGAAACCAGCACGCGCACGTCGGGGGTGTCGGGGTCGACCAGTTCCACCGAGTTGCCCGCCGCAAGAACAACTTTGCCGCTGGGGGTAGTGATGATGCCGCTATTTTCGACATTGGGCGCCAGCAGATACACAAAGCCGCCTGCGGGAGTCTTGATTTCGCCGACGTTTTTAACGTCCCCCGGCACTGCACGATCCGCGTTGAAGCGCAGGCGCCCGTTGAGGAAATCCGCATCGGTCATGTTGAGCGTGGAAGCGACCAGCCCGTTGACGTCAATGCGCGAGCCGGCGCCGAACATGATGCCGTTGGGGTTGATGAGGAATACCTTGCCGTTGGATTGCAAGGCGCCGAGGATGCTGGAAGGGTCGCGGCCGGTAACGCGATTCAATACGGCGGAAGCTGCCGACTGTTGCATGAAGCGCACGGTTTCATTGGTATTGATGCTGAAATTTGCCCAGTTGATGATGGCGTTCGGCGTATTGGTCACCGTCATCGTGCTGCCGGATGTGGTGATGCTGGCGCTGCCGCTGGCTACTGCGGCCCCGGTTGGGGCGGCCTGTGCGGTATTGCCGGCGAAGCAGGAAATCACCGCTATCCCGATCAGCTTGCGCTTGAAACTGGTGTTTATGTTTTTCGAGCCCATCATGGTCTCCAGTGGAATGCTTTACCGCTTGAATAATCCGTTTACCAAATCCAGCCCAGGCTGATGTGGCCGAAGGTATCGCCCCGTTCGCGGCTGCCGCCGGTATTGTCTTTTGTAATGTCGCCATCGAGAACGTAGGCATAGTCAAAGCGGGCAACAATATCTTTGCCGTAGTTATAGCGTAAGCCGGCGCCCACGCTGGCAATGGTTTTATTCGAGCCGGTCGCTGTCGGCGTGCCGTCGACGCCGTGGTTGTTGTTGACGTGTCCCTTGTCGAAGAAGACCACGCCGCGCAGGCCGACCTTGTCGCTGATCTTGTTGCCGAAATCCGGGCTGATGGCTTCGATGCTGAAGCGGTAACCCTTGTCGCCTGAAATCACGCTTTCGTGCCAGCCGCGTACCGAGTCCATGCCGCCTATGCGGAACTGTTCGCCGGGGATGAGATGGTCGCCGGTAAGTTGGCCGTTGAGTGCGAGGTGGTATTGCCAAGTTTTGGCGAAAGGATGCGTGTAATCGAAACCGAAGTTGTATTTGGAATAGTCGTCTTCGGCAAGATATGGGGCCCCGGCATAGATATTGGATCCGCCGTGGGCGATCATGTCGGGGAACAGGTTCCAGCTGCCGCCCAGGCTGAAGGATAGTTGCTGATTCTCCTGCTGCCATAGACCGGCATAGATCAGGCTCCACGGCGTGGCGCTGACATGGGGCGTCAGGCCGGTGCCCGCGCCGTTGTTGAGCACGTCGCTGCGGTATGCATGATAGTCGAAAGCGGCGGTGAGCTTGTGCTCGTAGTCCTCGATCTTGGCGAAATTATGGTTGTAATGCGCGCCCATTACCACGCCCTTACCGCTGACGGTAATCGCGCCGCTGGCGATAGTGCCAGTATTGACGTCCGAGTAGCCGGCGATCAGGTCCAGGCTGTCGCCCCATTCGTAAAACGGAATGGTGTAGGCGCCGCCGATAATGTTGACTCTGTGTTCCGCGTTGAAATAGGCGTCGGGAAAGTGCAGGTTGGTAATGTACTGCACCGTGATGCGGTGATCGCGGTTGAACAGGTTGTAGTTCTGATAGCCGAAGCCGACGCGGCTGTGGCCGGTTTCGCGGCTGCCGGTATTATCCAGCGTGAGAAAGGCCTTCCACGGTTTTTCATCGATGACCTTGACGGTGGCGTCGATGGCGGTTTCGTCTTTGTCGTTATCCTTGAACAGAATTGCGGTTTGCTTGCTGGGGTTTTCGTTGGCGATCTTGAGGCTTTTCTGCACCAGCTTGATATTGGGAAGGGTGCCTGGCTTGACGGAAGGCAGGGCGCGCAGGACATTGTCCTTGTCATAGAACTGATTTCCTTCCACGCTGAGGCTGGCGATGCGCTGCTCGACGACGCGCAGACGCACTACGCCCTGGTTGAGTTCCTGCTCGGGCAGCAGTACCTGCACGGAGTTGTAGCCCAGCTTCTGGTAAGCGTTCTGCAAGGCGTCGAGTGCGCGCTGGACATCGCCGAAGTCGCGTGATTTGCCGGTAAATGGGGCAACCAGCTTGCTGACTTCATTCTGCGGCAACAGGCTGTTGCCCTCAACCTTGAAGGCTTGGATGTCGAATTTTGGAGATGGCGGTGCCACCAGGGGTTGATCGTCCGCCATGGCGGCTGTTGCAATGAATAAGCCAGCCAGAATCCCGGCTGTGGCGAGCGCGCGCAAGCAACGGCTAGACATGATCTCGAATTCCCCCTATTTTTATCACTGAATCATGAATTAAATTTTTGCCAAAGTCAATCATGGATTTAAATATCGTCTATAAAAATAGATTATTGGATACAATTAATTACATGATTAACTTGGAGTCATTTGTTATCGATGGGGAAAATGTGCCTGTTGCAGGCCGATAATTTTCCATGCGCTTGACCGGGAAGACAAGGACGGCAAGCAAGACGCGGTCAGCTGGCAGAGAATGGTTTGCTGGTATGATGTATTCGATTTATTTCTATTTTCGCCGGTTTTTTTTGAAAACGCATGAGCCAGATTAGTTTTGCATGGGAACTTGGCACCAATGCCGGCCATGTGGCGCAGATAGCTTTCCCCGCCGAAGGTTTGCTGGCACAGGGCCACCGGGTGGCTTGCGCATTGCGCGACCTGAACGCGGCGAGTGGCTTGCCTGCCGAGTGCTCTCTTTTGCAAGCCCCGGTCTGGCTGCCCGAAGTAAAGGGCTTGCCCGATCCGCCCTTGAATTATGCCGAAATCCTGCTGCGATTCGGCTATCACGACCCCGCCTGCCTTAACCGGATGATCAGTGCATGGCGATCCTTATTCCAATCCATGCGAACGGATGTGATCGTCGCCAACCACGGACCGACCGCGCTGGTGGCGGCGCGCTCGCTGAATATCCCGGCCGTGGTTTTGGGGGAAGGCTTCACCATCCCGCCGGTATGCGCGCCCATGCCCAATATGCGGCCATGGGCGCAGGTGCCGGCAGAGCGGCTGGCCAGTTCCGAAAAGCTGGTGACAGGCAGCATCAATGCGGTTCTTCAAAAATATGCGAGCCGGCCTATCGCAAATCTGGCCGATATTTTTGCCGGCCCCAGGCTGCTGTGTACTTTTCCCGAATTGGATCACTACCGGGAACGCGGCGATCGTTATTACGGCCCTATCGTGCGCAATGAAATCGGCCTGGAAACGGAGTGGCCAGAAGGCAAAGGCAGCCGGGTGCTGGTATACATGCAGCCGGGCCATCGTGATTTGCTGCGGATGCTGGAAATCCTGTCTGCGCTGGATTGCGTGGTGCTGGCAGTGGTGCCGGGGCTGGGCGAGGATGCGCGCAAACGCTTGGAGTCTACGAACTTGCGGATTTCAGCGGACCCTTTGAAGCTGGAGCCGCTGCTTGAAACATGCGACCTGGCGGTCAGCTATGCGGGGCATGGCCTGGTATCCGTCTGCCTGATGGCGGGCGTTCCGCTGTTTTTGTTGCCCACCCAGCTTGAACAATACCTGCTTGCGCTGCGGGTGCAGAATATGGGCGCCGGCATCGCGATCAACCCGGAAGGCGCCCAGCCTTCTTATGTCAATAGCATCAGGCAAATGCTGGCAAGCGACGATTACAAGGCGCGGGCGCGGGAGTTCGCGGACAGACATGCCGGTTTCGATCGGCAGGCCCAGCGCGACGCCCTGTGCACAGCCATTGAGAACGCCATTGAAGGCGCGCCCCGTGGCGGATAAGCCGGGCAATCTGTTCGAGTCCGTAGAGCCGCACGCCCCGCTGGCGGAGCGCTTGCGGCCAAAGACGCTGGACGAAGTCGTCGGGCAGTCGCATCTGCTGGGGCCGGGCAAACCGCTGCGCATGGCGTTCGAGTCCGGGCGGCTGCCGTCGATGATATTGTGGGGGCCGCCGGGCGTCGGCAAGACCACGCTGGCGCGGATGATGGCGCATACGGTGGATGCCGAGTTCATCCCGCTGTCCGCCGTGCTGTCAGGCGTCAAGGACATCCGCGAGGCGGTGGAGCGTGCCCGGCATACCCTGCAGCAGTCCGGGCGCCGCACCATCCTGTTCGTGGACGAGGTCCACCGCTTCAACAAGGCGCAGCAGGACGCATTCCTGCCGTTCGTCGAAAGCGGGTTGCTGACGTTTATCGGCGCCACGACCGAGAACCCGTCGTTCGAAGTCAACAGCGCACTGCTCTCCCGCGCGCAGGTGTTCGTACTGAGCGCGCTTTCCGAGCAGGAGCTGGGCATACTGTTCGAGCGCGCCCTGGAACTGGAATCGGATGGGCTGACGGCCGCCCCCGATGTTTGCGAGCAGATTCTGGCGTATGCCGACGGGGACGCGCGCCGCTTGTTCAATTTCGTCGAGCAGCTGTTCAATGCCGCGCATGCGGCCAGCGTCAACGATATCGATGCCGAATTCCTCAACAGCACGCTGGCCTCCAAGCTGCGCCGCTTCGACAAGGGCGGTGAGGCGTTCTACGACCAGATCTCGGCGCTGCACAAGTCGGTGCGCGGTTCCAACCCGGATGCTGCGCTCTACTGGTTTTTGCGCATGCTGGACGGCGGAGCAGATCCACTATACCTGGGGCGCCGCATCGTGCGTATGGCGACAGAAGATATCGGACTGGCCGACCCGCGCGCGCAGACGATGGCGTTGGAGGCCTGTCAAATCTACGAGCGCCTGGGCCCGCCCGAAGGCGAACTGGCGCTGTCCAACGCGGTGATCTATCTCGCGGTCGCAGCCAAGAGCAACGCCGCCTATATGGCCTATAACAAGATGAAGGCTTTTGTCGGGCAGGACAAATCGCGCTCCGTGCCGCTGCATTTGAGAAACGCGCCCACCAAGCTGATGAAGGAGCTGGGCTACGGCAAGACGTATCGTTATGCCCATGACGAACCGGAGGCCTATGCCGCCGGCGAGCAGTATTTTCCCGACGATATGCAGCCGATGCGCTGCTACGAACCCACGCCGCGAGGTCTGGAAGGTAAAATAGGCGAAAAGCTGGCGCATTTGCGCGAGCTGGATAGAAAAGCCAAAAGATAACCACGGAGTCTGAATTGCTCGATATTCAATTACTGAGAAACGATCTCGACGGCGTCGCCGAACGCCTGGCAATGCGCGGCTACGCCCTGGATGCGGCGCAATTTTCTGCGCTGGAAGCCGAACGCAAGGCGGTGCAGACCCACACCCAGGAGTTGCAGGCCAAGCGCAACGCGACCTCCAGGCAGATCGGCATCGCCAAATCGAAAGGCGAGGATGTTTCCGCCATCCTGGCCGAAGTCGCGACCTTGGGCGACGAGTTGAAGGCCGCCGAGGAAAAGCTGGCGGTGGTTCAGGCGCAGATGCAGGATTTCCTGCTGACTATCCCCAACCTGCCGCATGAAAGCGTGCCGCTGGGCGAATCCGAAGCCGACAACGTGGAAGTGCGCCGCATCGGCGCTCCGCGCAGCTTCGATTTCGAGGTTAAGGATCACGTGGACGTAGGCGCACCGCTGGGGCTGGATTTCGACATCGGCGCCAAGCTTGCCGGCGCGCGCTTCACCTTCATGAAAGGCCAGATTGCCAGATTGCACCGGGCGCTTGCCCAGTTCATGCTGGACATGCAGACCGAAAAGCATGGCTATATCGAGTGCTATACGCCCTATTTAGTGAACGAGGAAACACTAATTGGTACAGGGCAGTTACCTAAGTTCGAGAATGATCTTTTTATGGTGACTCGTGCAGAGTTACTATATTCAGAAATCTTTGCAGATGGTTTTACCAAAGAAGATATAAGAAATAATTTTTATAAAATTAGTAAAAGCTATCTTATCCCTACTTCCGAAGTCACGCTCACCAACACCGTGCGCGATGAAATCGTGGCGGCGGAAGATCTGCCGATCAAGCTCACCGCGCACACGCCTTGTTTCCGTTCCGAAGCCGGTTCCTACGGCCGCGACACGCGCGGCATGATACGCCAGCACCAGTTCGACAAGGTGGAGATGGTGCAGATCGTCCATCCCGAGAAAAGCTACGACGCGCTGGAGGAAATGCTCGGCCATGCCGAGGCGATACTGAAAAAACTCGAATTGCCGTACCGCGTGATGGCCCTGTGCACCCGCGACATGGGGTTCGGCGCGGCCAAGACCTACGATCTTGAGGTGTGGCTGCCGGCGCAGAACGCTTACCGTGAAATCTCTTCGGTTTCCAATTGCGAGGCGTTCCAGGCGCGCCGCATGCAGGCGCGTTTCCGCGGCGACAAGAAGCCGGAACTGGTGCATACGCTGAACGGTTCCGGCCTGGCGGTAGGGCGCACGCTGGTGGCGGTGCTCGAAAACTATCAGAATGCCGACGGCAGCGTCACCGTGCCGGCGGCATTGCGGCCTTATATGGGCGGCGCAGAAAAACTCATCGCGGCCTAGCAATGGCGGTCAACGTTACCAGGCTGCTTGGGGTTACCGGGGTCGACCCCGCCGAACACGGCAAGGCGCGGGTGTGGGCGCAGCGCCTGGAATGGCCGATCCTGCTGGTCGCGCTGTGGATTCCCGTGCAATGGTATCTGGAAGAAACCGGTGCGGTGAGCCTTGCGGTGTCGCGCTATTTCGATTGGGGCATCTGGGCGGTGTTTCTGTTCGAGACCGTGCTGCTGACGTCGCTGGTGCGCGACAAGAAACGCTATCTCGTCAACAACTGGATGAACCTGGTGATTATTCTCGGCGGTTTGCCGATCGAGTGGCAATTCACGCCGCTGATAGGCGCATTGCGCAATCTGCGGCTGCTGCTGATGATGTTCATCCTGATGCGGATTTCGCGGCGGCTACGCGAATTCCTGGCGCGCGGCCGGGTGGGGACGATACTCGCCATCGCCGCGATCGTGGTGGTGCTGTCGGGCATCATCGTCACTCGCCTGGACCCCTCGATGGGAACGGTATGGGACGGCATGTGGTATGCGTGGGTGACCATGTCTCATACCGGCTACGGCGATATCGTGCCGAAAGCGCCGGCCGCGCGTATATTCGGCGGCCTGCTGATCCTGCTCGGCATCGTGCTGGTGACGGTGCTTACCGCGAGCCTGTCGGTATTCCTGATCGGCTCGGAAGTGGACAAGGTGGAAAAAGAGGAACTGAAGGCCGATGCCATCCTCAAGAACATCCTCGACCGTCTGGATCGCATCGAGCGCAAGCTGGAACAGCACAAGCCGGAATGACGCAGGCCATAACGTTCAGGGAAAGGCCGTCATCCTGGCCTGGTACCACGCCACATTGAATGCCGGCAGCACCGGCGTGTGCTTCTGTTCGTACTTCTCCAGTATCTTGTAGTAAGTGCGTACCGACTCCACGAACACCACCGGCGCACCGCCGCGCGCAAAGCCGAATTTCAGCGAGGAATAATATTCCGCCTTGTTCAGCAACGGCAGCGTTTTCTTGACGTCGGCCCAGGCGTCGGGATTGAGCTTGAGGCGCTGAGCCAGCACCCGCGCGTCCTCCAGATGGGCTACGCCGATGTTGTAGGCGGCCAGCGCGAGCCAGGTACGGTCCGGCTCCGGGATGCGCAGCGGGATGTTGTCCTTCATCAGCAGCAGATAGCGCGCGCCCGCCGGAATGCTTTGCTTGGGGTCCAGCCGATCGCTGACGCCCAGCCGGTCGGCGGTATCTTCGGTCAGCATCATCAGGCCGCGCACATTGGTGGGCGAGGTGTTGAAGGTATCCCAGTGCGATTCCTGGTAGCTAATCGCCGCCAGCAACCGCCAATCGACGTTGCTCATTTCCTGCGCCTGCCTGAACAAGGAGACATAGCGCGGCAGGACGGTACGGGCGCGGATGAGAAAGTTGGTTACATCCATCGCGTTCAGCCGTTCGGAATGGCCGTAATAGCGATCGAGCAAATTGCGCAGCGTGCCGTCTTTCCGGATGCGCGCAAAAAATGTCTGGGCCTTTTGATATAGCCACTCCTCGCCGCTCTTGGGGAAAGCCCAGGCGAGCTCTTCCGGCAAGCCGAAGTCGAAACCGACCTCAAGATTGGGGTAATAATTCTGCACCATCGCCACCAGTTGGGAAGTGGCGATGGTAGCATCCAGCGTGCCGTCAGCTACCTTTTCCAGCAGTTCGTCGGTGCCGGCGCCGCGGATTTCGTTCCAGCGCAATCCTGGCAGCTGGGCGGCAATTTCTGCGAGATGTTCGGCTTCGCTGCTGCCTGAAGGAACTTCGAAGCGCTTGCCGACCAGATCGCTGACTTTTTCCAAACCGTCGGTTTTCTCGCGATTGACGACGACCTGAGGCTGCACGCGTTGGTAGGCGGGGCCGAAGCGTACCAGATGGCTGCGCAGCCGGGTCATGCCGAGTCCGGCTGCCGCCAGGTGCGCCTTGCCCTTGAGCAGGGCCGGAACCACTTCATCCACGCCCCCCACCACGAGGAATTTCACTTTCACATCCGGCCCGAGCTCCTGTGCGAACATCCGTACCAGATCGTATTCAAGCCCGGCAAATTCATTGTTGCCGTTCACATAATAAGTAGCGGGGTTGTTGTAGGTGACTATCACCAGTTCGCGGCTCTGCTGCACCGGCGGAAGCGGCTTGCTAGCTTGCTTGCAGCCGGCCAGCAGCGAGCCGAAAACGAGAACGAGCAGAATGCGTATCATCCCGAGAGTTTCCCCAAGTTGGCGAGCTTTGTCCAGCAGAGGCAGGTGCGGGGCGCCAAGGGTCGTGCTAAAATGCGGCCCGCAGCGGAGAGGTGGCAGAGTGGTCGAATGCGCCGGACTCGAAATCCGGTATACGGTAACCCCGTATCGTGGGTTCAAATCCCACCCTCTCCGCCAAAGAAGCGGCTTGCAGCGATGTCGGCCGTTTTTCATTTTACAGGCTAGCCCTACTGGCCGCAAAACCAAGATGCGCGGCAGCACTCGCCAAGCTATCCGGTGCAAGGTGAGCATATCTGTAGTCAACTGCCATGCGGCCTGACTTCGTTATAGTCTTGCCTCCATTCCGCGATCGTGCTCCTGGCCTGTGACAGCGTTTCAAACCAGTGTGCGTTGAGACACTCATCCCGGATTTGCCCTCTCTATATAGCCGTTCTGCATCGGCCTTCCGGGCTCGATCAGGATGTGGCGAATGCCATGACTCAGAACCCATGCCGTGAAGGCCCGGTAAATTCTGGGCCATTGTCCTTCATAGCCGACTGTTCCTGCGTTCTGTGTGCCACCTGCTTTTCAGGCGGTAACTTGCTTTCCATTTTTAGCTGGTAAAGCAGTTTCCGGTTGTCACGTCCTTTCCCGTACCTCATCTTCACTTTCTCCGTATTTAATTGATTTATAAAATATTTCTCTCCACACCGGTAGGTGGCACGGAAGTTGTAATAACCATGAGAAATTCATGGCGGACGCATGTCCACCGGAATCACAATTATGGTGATGAGAGGAGAGGCTGCAATGTCGATCGAAACATTTTATGAGGTGATGCGGCGACAGGGGATCACGCGTCGCAGTTTCCTGAAGTTCTGCAGCTTGACCGCTGCTTCATTGGGCTTGGGGCCGACCTTTGCCCCCAGAATCGCCCAGGCAATGGAAAGCAAGCCGCGCACACCGGTGATCTGGCTGCACGGTCTGGAATGCACCTGCTGTTCCGAGTCGTTCATCCGCTCGGCGCATCCGCTGGCCAAGGACGTGGTGCTGTCCATGCTTTCCCTGGATTACGACGATACGCTGATGGCGGCTGCCGGGCATCAGGCCGAGGCTGTCATCGACGAGATCAAGAAAAAGTACAAAGGCAACTACATCCTGGCGGTAGAAGGCAATCCGCCGCTGAATGAAGACGGCATGTACTGCATCCACGGCGGCCGCCCGTTCGTGGAAGTGCTGAAGGAAACCGCCGCCGATGCCAAGGCCATCATCTCCTGGGGCGCCTGCGCTTCCTGGGGCTGCGTGCAGGCGGCCAAGCCCAATCCGACGCAGGCCACGCCGGTGCACAAGGTCATCACCGATAAACCCATCATCAAGGTGCCGGGCTGTCCCCCGATTGCTGAAGTCATGACGGGCGTGGTGACCTACATGCTGACTTTCGACCGCATTCCCGAACTGGATCGCCAGGGTCGCCCCAAGATGTTCTACGGCCAGCGCATTCACGACAAGTGCTATCGCCGTCCGCACTTCGACGGCGGCCAGTTTGTCGAGGAGTGGGACGACGAGGCCGCGCGCAAGGGTTTCTGCCTGTACAAGATGGGCTGCAAGGGGCCAACCACCTACAACGCCTGTTCCACCACGCGCTGGAACGGTGGCGTGTCTTTCCCTATTCAATCGGGCCACGGCTGTATCGGCTGTTCGGAAGAAGGCTTCTGGGACAAGGGCGGGTTCTACAACCGCGTGACCAATATCAATCAGTTCGGCATTGAAGCCAATGCCGACAAGGTGGGCGGTACGGTAGCCGGCATTGCCGGCGTCGCGGTGACAGCCCATGCCGCAGCCAGTGCGCTGAGCCGCGCTCGTGGCGGCAAGAACGATCAGGACCAGGGTGATCAGAACAAGGGAGGTAAATAATCATGGCAGCCTATGAAACCCAGGGCTTCAAGATGGACAACAGCGGCAAGCGCGTGGTCGTTGACCCGGTGTGCCGCATCGAAGGCCACCTGCGCGTCGAGGTCAACCTCGATGCCAAGAACGTCATCACCAACGCCGTTTCCACCGGCACCATGTGGCGCGGGCTGGAAGTGATCCTGAAAGGCCGCGACCCGCGCGATGCATGGGCCTTCACCGAGCGCATCTGCGGTGTCTGCACCGGCACCCACGCGCTGACTTCGGTGCGCGCGGTGGAAGACGCGCTGGGCATCATGATTCCGGAAAACGCCAACACCATCCGCAACATCATGCAGTTGAACCTGTACGTGCACGACCATCTGGTGCACTTCTATCACCTGCACGCGCTGGACTGGGTGGATGTGGTGAGCGCGCTGTCGGCCGACCCCAAGAAGACCTCGGAACTGGCGCAGAGCATTTCCGACTGGCCGCTGTCGTCACCCGGCTATTTCCGCGACGTGCAGAATCGCCTGAAGAAATTCGTCGAGTCCGGCCAGCTGGGGCCGTTCATGAACGGCTACTGGGGCAACCCGGCCTACAAGCTGCCGCCGGAAGCCAACCTGATGGCGGTCACGCACTACCTGGAAGCGCTGGATTTCCAGAAGGAAATCGTCAAGGTGCACACCATTTTCGGCGGCAAGAATCCGCACCCGAACTGGCTGGTGGGCGGCGTGCCGTGCGCCATCAACGTAAACGACGTTGGCGCGGTGGGCGCGATCAACATGGAGCGCCTCAACCTGGTGAAGAGCATCATCGACCGCTCCAGGGAATTCGTGGAAAAGGTCTACATCCCCGACCTGCTGGCCATTGCCTCGTTCTACAAGGGATGGCTGTACGGCGGCGGCCTGTCGGGCAAGAACATGTTGTCCTATGGCGACATCCCGCAGAGAGCTAACGACTATACCGCGGCCAACCTGTTGTTCCCGCGTGGCGCCATTATCAACGGCGATCTTTCCAAGGTGCACGAGGTCGATCTGAGAGATCCGGAACAGGTGCAGGAATTCGTCACCCATTCCTGGTACAAGTACCCGGACGAAACCAAGGGTCTGCATCCGTGGGACGGTATCACCGAGCCGTACTATCACCCGGAAGGCCCAAATTTCAAGGGTACGCGCACCAAGATCGAAGCGCTGGACGAATCGGCCAAGTACTCCTGGATCAAGGCGCCGCGCTGGCGCGGCAACGCCATGGAAGTCGGGCCGCTGTCACGCATGGTGCTGGGCTATGTGCAGCCCAAGCAGTTCCCGTTCATCAAGGACACCATCGACAGCGTGCTGCACAAGCTGGACGTGCCGGTGACGGCGCTGTTCTCCACGCTGGGACGTACCGCCGCACGCGGCATTGAGACGCTGTACTGTGCACAGTTGCAATCGGAGCAGTTCGACAAGCTGATGGCTAACCTCAAGGCCGGCGATACCGCTACCGCCAACGTCGAGAAATGGGACCCGGCCAACTGGCCCAAGGAGGCCAAGGGCGTCGGTTTCACCGAAGCGCCGCGCGGCGCGCTGGGGCACTGGGTGAAGATCAAGGATACCCGGATCGACAACTACCAGTGCGTGGTGCCCACTACCTGGAACGGCGGCCCGCGCGACCCCAAGGGCCAGATCGGTGCTTTTGAAGCCAGCCTGATGAACACCCCGCTGGCCAAGGCGGACCAGCCGCTGGAAATTCTGCGCACCCTGCACAGCTTCGACCCCTGCCTGGCATGTTCCACCCATGTCATGAGCCCGGACGGGGAAGAACTGAGCAAGGTCACGGTACGCTAACGCGGGACAAGGAGACTGCCATGTCTGTCGAACTGGATATCAACAGCGAAGAAGAAGCCACCGCCGCAGGGAAAACGGTATATGTCTACGAAGCCCCGGTGCGGCTATGGCACTGGCTGAACGCGCTCAGCATCGTGGTGCTGGCAGTGACCGGCTATCTCATCGCCAGCCCCTTGCCCAGCGTGTCCGGCGAGGCGAGCGATAACTTCCTGATGGGATACATCCGCTTTACCCACTTTGCCGCCGCCTACATTTTCGCCATCGGTTTCCTGGCGCGCCTGTACTGGGCGCTGGTGGGCAACCACCATGCGCAACAGCTATTCAGGCTGCCGGTTACCGACGGAAAATGGTGGGCCGGGATGCTGCACGAATTGCGCTGGTATTTGTTCCTGGCGAAGCAGCCGAAAAAATACGCCGGGCACAATCCGCTGGCGCATTTCATCATGTTCCTCTCCATCACGGTGGGCGGCGTATTCATGATCGCCACCGGCTTCGCCCTGTACGGCGAAGGCGCGCAGGAAGGCCACTGGGCGCATAGCCTGTTCACCAGCTGGGTGATCCCGCTGTTCGGCCAGAGCCAGGATGTGCATAGCTGGCATCATCTGGTGGCGTGGGGGATCGTGGCGTTCGCCATCGTCCATGTCTATGCGGCATTGCGCGAGGAAGTGATGTCGCGCCAGACCATGATCAGCGCCATGATCAGCGGTTCGCGCACGTTCAGGAAATAGCGGTGTCGGGAGCGCGCCATGACGCGGGTAAACGCCCGCGTTTTTTTTGGTCGGCGCGGCGTACGCCGACCCACCCCGGCAATTTCCTCGAAACCCGCTACCTGCGCCCCGGCGGAATTTCCCAGGAAAAACTGGCGAAAGCGCTGGGCATCTCGCGCCGGCGAGTCAACGAACTGGTGTGCGGCAAGCGTTCCATCACGCCCGATACGGCGGTGCGGCTGGCGCACTTCTTCGGCACCGACGTCGCCTTCTGGCTGCAACTGCAGTTCGCTTGGGATCTGCACCAGGCACGGCGGCTGTATTATGAGAGAGGTAATGCGGAACGCGCCGGCCCGGATGGTGTGCTCTCCGAAGGGGGATAGCAGGTAACGGGTGGCGGGTTCGAGCCCGTAAAGTGCCAGGTAATCTATGTTGGACTTTTTCGCTTGACACCAGACTTTATAAGTATATATTTATATAATATATTTTCAGGGGTCAAGAATGAAAACTGCCAAATTATTCCGCAACGGGCAAAGCCAGGCTGTACGGCTGCCCAAGGAATTCCGTTTCGAGGGCGAGGAGGTCTTTATCAAAAAGGCCGGGAACACTGTCGTCCTGATCCCTACCGCCCACTCCTGGGATGCACTACTGGGCAGCCTGAGCAAATTCAGCGCCGACTACATGGATGACCGCAACCAGCCGGAGCAACAAGTGCGCGAGGACTTGTTTGCATGAAGCTGATGCTGGACACCAACACCTGCATCGCCATCATCAAGCGCAAGCCGGTTCAGGTTCTGCAAAAGTTCAATGAGTATCAAGTCGGCGACATCGGCGTTTCTTCCGTCACGCTGGCGGAATTGCGCTACGGCGTTGCCAAAAGCCAGCATCAGGCAAAAAATCAAGCCGCGCTGGATGAGTTCATGCTACCGCTCGAAGTCGCCCCGTTCGACGAGTCGGCAACGGCGGCCTATGGTGCAGTGCGGGCCTTGCTGGAAAAGCAGGGCACCCCCATTGGCCCGCTGGACACCATGATAGGTGCGCATGCCTTGAGTCTTGGTGTGACGCTGGTCACGAACAATATGAGGGAGTTTAACCGCGTAGGTGGACTGGTCGTTGTTGACTGGGTTAATAACCACTAGGGTGTATCAATTGAGTCTGACCCTATATAATTTGTATTGGGTCTTAGGAAGCTAAAGCGGATTTATTCGTAAGAGTTTGAGTACTTCAAGGTAAAGATTATCACGGCGATGGTTGAATCGAAATTCAGTCTCTTTCAGGTGCAGGTAAAACGTGTGCTTAGCCACGCCGTTAAACTT